>NZ_JAGPYL010000089.1:0-27272 GCF_018070095.1 Micromonospora sp. U56 | reverse complement strand
GGCCCAGACCGAAAGCGCTGCACCTGCCCGACGCCGTCTGGATCAACCCACCCGAACCGGCAACCGATCAACCACTACCCCAAGCGGCGTAACACCCACTGGTCCCACCGACCTTGACAAGTTCCGGGTCTGCGAGCGGCAGACGCAGCCAGGCTTCACCCACTGGGGCTCGTTCGCGGAGTACGTGGCGGTCCATAACGCCGACGTCAACCTGGTCCGGCTCCCCGACGAGCTGGACTACCCGGCTGCGGCGGCCCTCGGCTGCCGCTTCGCCACGGCGTTCCGGGCCGTGGTCAGTCAGGGGCGGGCCGCCGCGGGCGAGTGGGTGGCGGTGCACGGCTGCGGCGGAGTGGGGCTGTCCGCGGTGATGATCGCGGCGGCGTGCGGCGCGCAGGTCGTGGCGGTGGACGTTGCCCCCGGTGCGCTCGAGCTGGCCAGGAGCTGCGGGGCCACGATCTGTCTGGACGGTAGCGCCCTCACCGAACCCGGCGAGGTGGCCGCGGCCGTACGGGAGGCGACCGGCGGCGGCGCCCACCTGTCGCTCGACGCGTTGGGCAGTCACGCCACCTGCACCGCCTCCATCGAAAGCCTCCGGCGGCGCGGACGCCACGTGCAGGTCGGACTCCTCCCCGCCGCCCAGGGCCGCCCAGCCCTGCCGATGGAGCTCGTGATCGCGTTCGAGCTGGAGCTGCGGGGCAGTCACGGCATGCCCGCGCACGCCTATCCCGAACTGCTCCGGCTGGTCACCGCCGGCGTACTGCGCCCCGCCGAGCTGATCACCCGCAGCATCGGCCTCACCGAGGTGCCCCACGCGTTGGCCACGATGGACCGGCCCGCTCCCGGCGGAATGTGCCTCATCCACCCCCGGTAAGTCGGCGTACCTACGACAGGTTGACCGGACTGCAACACCTCATCGACGACGAGCTGGCCCCGCGGTTGCGCCGGTGTGCACGAACGTGACGATGAGCGGCTGTCACAGGTTGTGACGGTCGTCGGTCGGCAGGCGGGGCGGCTCCGGTGGCTCCGGGGACTGGTCGGGCTGACCGAGCTGCGCGACCTGGGTCGGGTCGAGGACCCGAGAGGGGAACGAGCGGGTCCGTTCGTGCTGCGGCGCGCCGAGCACCTCCTGCGGCGGCCCCTGCTCGACCACCACGCCGCCGTCCATGAACACGACCCCGTCCACCTGGGCGAAAGCGGGATCGACGGCCCCGTCCAGAGCCATACGCTCGGGGCGAGCCTTAGCCCCCTATCACGGCGGCACAGAATCAGACCGGCCCGGACACGCGTAGGCTGGGGCTATCCCGGAATCGACGACATCCCACTCCTGAGGTGCCCGCCACGCCGGCTCCGTCCGAGGCGATGCCATGTTCGTACCCGACCGCGCCCGATCCGCAGTGGCCCGACCGACCGATCTCCCGCCGTCGGAGCATCGGGAAGCACTCCCCACCTTCCAGCGGCCCAGGTGCCGTTGACCCGCGCCGGCGCGACCCGGATCGGCGTCCGCGCCGCAGCGCTCGCGATAGTCGCCATGGTGATCGGCGCCGTCCGCATCGCCCAGCTGCAGCGCCGCCGCTAAGCGGGGCAACCGACGACCCGGCCGGACGGGTCGGCGAACCGGGCATCCCGCCCAGCGCATGACGCAATTCCGCGCACGACTTCACCGCTACACCCCGGTCACGGCGATAAGGATCCGACATGATGCCATCGACCAACGCCCTCGCTCCCCCATCGCCGCCATCGACGCCGCGCCTTCGGATCGAACCGACCCGGTCCGCGCGCACGCTGCTCGACGGCGGCTGGTGGCCCCGCTCGACAGATCCGCTCGCGGAGCTGCCCGGCCTCATCCTCGCCATCGACCTACTGCGCGGGCCGATCGTCCGGCTGGTCCTCAGCGCCGACACCTGGAACGGCAATCCGCGCCGCCTGGCCGTCGACGGCAGGGTCCTGCGGTTGGGCTACTTCACCAGTCAGCCCGCCAGCCTGCTGACCGCGATCTGCCTCAACGACGACCGGGTCGACCTGCTGGTCGTGCCGCCGGAGACCGCGGCCGACCTGGCCGAGGCGGCGATGGCGCTCGCCGCCACCGCCGGCAACCGGGCCCATGCTCCGCAGCTGCTCACCGCCGCGGGCACCATGTCCGACGCGAGGGCCGACAGCGCGGGCAGGCGCACCTGGGAGGGGGAGGGCGGCCGTCTCCGCACCGCCCCCGACGCCCCTCCCACCGTCGCTTCCCGCACGGCCGAGGCTGGACCAGCCGGGAAGTTCGCGCCGGTCGAACCGGCGTCCGCGCCGGCAGCACCTCCGCCGAGGCGGCGGAGGACCGGTGATCTTCCCACCATCACGACCGAGGAGCAGAGCATGACAATCGCCCGGCACACGATCGTCTCCGCGCTGCGTCGACGCGGCCAGCACACCAGGGCCGACTGGGTCGAGCGGGAGCTGCCGGAGCAGGTCGACACCACCCAGCACGCGGGACTGCTCGCGACCCTGCGTCTCGACCCCGCCGAACTCGGCGAGCCGACAGCTCGGTGAGAGTCGCCCTGCTGGGACCTACACGGGAAGGCAACACACGCCGAGTCCACGCTGGCGCACCAACCCGCAGGTTCGTCACCATCGCGGCCCTCGTCGGCGAGATCCAGCGCACGCCTTGAGCAGCGCCGCGTCGACCGGTTCTGGGCGGCCGACGTCCTCCCGGCCGCCGGGACTGAACTGCCTTCATGTCGAACCGAGCAGCAGTACCTACGGAGACGACCCCCATGCGCTACCTCAGCGACGTCAACCTGCGCGCCGTACTCATCGTCCTCATCGGCCGGGCCGGTCGCACTGTGGACGTCAGCAACGAAGAAATGTACGACGCGATGCTGCCAGACCACAGCCACGGCGAACGAGTGCTCATCGAGGAGACGGAGACCGGCCTCCGACTGTCCATCGTTCCCCGCCCATAGTCCGGACCGCGCAACACCAAAGACGCCAAATCCCCGGACCCTGCCCCGGCTCAACCCGGTGCTGCCCGACGGGCTCGACCAGCTCGACTGCGTGATCCGGTACCGCAACCAGTTGATCTCCCTGCATGTCGAGCACGAGCGGTTGCGAATCTCGGTCGCCCCCGGGTCGGAACAGCCCGTCCCGGTGGCCATCCGGGACAGGTCCTTCATGCTCTCCCCCGGTGCGACCGTCACCGTCGCGCTGCACCGCGGGGCCCGCAGGCGAGTCGACCGGATCACGGCGACGCACCGCCGTAGCTGTCTCATGTCCGCCCGGCGCCGGTCGTCGTCTCGTCCGACGGCTCCGGCGGCGACGCGCGATCCGTTCGCTCCCGCTCCTGTCGCCGGCGGTCCCGCCGCCGGTCGACGAGCGCCGCGAGCAGTAGCGACCCGGCGGCTGCGGCGCGGCCCCACCGGCGCAGGGCGACGCGGATCGGGCCGGGTGGTGGGGGCGGGGGCGGCCCGGGCACCACCACCCGGTCGACCCCGGGGTACGCGAGCCGGGAAGCCGAGACCGCCTCCTCCTCCGATCGCACGGCCCGGTTCGCGGTGATGACGATGTGCCGTGCCTCGTCCCGGTAGCGCCACCGCCACAGTTCGCCCTCCGGCCACATCTCGATTCGCTCCCCCGGCCTGTCCCTGGCGGGGATATCGGAGGCACCGGAGGGATCCTCGCCGTCGGACCCGGGGGCCGCCCGCCGCAGGTCGGCGCGGGTGAGTTCGCCGATGCCGGCGGCGTCGCCGCGGCGCAGCGCCCGCGCGACCAGGAAGGCGAGCAGTCCGGCGAGGAGCGGCAGGACGAGCACCAGCACCTGGAACACCGACAGCAGGTCGTAGACGGGCACCCCCAGGAGCCGGGCGAGGATGTCGTCCCCGGCGGCGACGGTCAGCACCGCATAGAAGGTCAGCGCTACGACCCCGACGGCCAGCCGGGCCGGGTGGTCGCGGGGCCGGTCGAGCAGGTGGTGCTGTCGGTGGTCCTTCGTGCGCAGCCGCTCGGCGAACGGCCAGGCGTAGAGGGCGAGGAAGGTCAGCCCGCCGAGCACGACGCCGGGGAAGAACGGCGCCGGCACCAGATGCCCGGCGATGCGGAACTCCAGGGGTGGGAACAGCCGCAGGGCGCCGTCGCCCCACGCCACGTACCAGTCGGGTTGAGCCGGTGAGGTGGCCTGGGCCGGTTCGAACGGGCCGTAGATCCAGACCGGGTTGATCTGCACCAGGCCGCCGAGGGCGAACAGCACCGCCAGCACCCAGGCGAACAGGGCGAGCGTGCGCAGTGTGTAGCTCGGCCACAGCGTCGACCCGACCACGTTGTGCTCGGTCCGTCCCGGGCCGGGGAACTGGGTGTGCTTCTGTCGCACCAGGATGCCCAGGTGCAGCGACACGAGGGCGACGAGGACGGCGGGCACCAGCAGTACGTGGGTGACGTACATCCGGGGGATCATCTCGTCGGAGGGGAACTCCCCGCCCAGGGCCAGGGCGGCCAGCCACGCCCCGGCCACCGGGATCGACTCCACCACCGAGGTGATGATCCGCAGGCCCACCCCGGAGACGAGGTCGTCGGGCAGGGAGTAGCCGGTGAAGCCGTTGGCGAGGGCGAGCGTCAGCATGGTCACGCCGATCAGCCAGTTGAGCTCACGGGGTTTGCGAAACGCGCCGGTGAAGAAGATCCGGGCCAGGTGCAGCACGATCGCCGCGACGAAGACCAGCGCGGCCCAGTGGTGGGTCTGCCGGACCAGCAGACCGGCCCGGACGTCCCAACTGAGCCGCACGGTCGAGGCGTACGCGGCGGAGGTGGTGGCGCCGTCCAGCGGGGCCCAGTCGCCGTGGTAGACCCGGTCGGCGGAGCTGGCATCGAAGAAGAAGGTGAGGTAGACGCCGGTGAGGATCAGCGCGACGAACGAGTAGAGCGCGATCTCGCCGAGCATGAACGACCAGTGGTCGGGGAAGACCTTCGCCAGCGCTCGGCGGGTGACCGGGGAGAGCCGCAGCCGGTCGTCGAGCGCTCTGGCCAGCCGGTCGGTGATCACGGCCGGCTCCAGAAGCCGGCGCCGGGTGGGGCGGTGAAGTCGCCGGTCGCGCGGAGGAAGCCGTCCGGCCCGACCTCGATCGGCAGACCGGGCAGCGCCCGCGCAGCCGGGCCGGCGACCGGCCGGGCGTCCGCCAGCAGGTCGAACGACGACTGGTGGCAGGGACAGAGCACCCCTGCGGCGCCTTTGAGGTAGAGCCGGACCGGACAGCCGGCGTGCGTGCAGAGCAGTGAGTAGACGACCAGGCCGTCGAGGTGCCCGCCGGAGGGCGGCCGGGAGAAACGCGCCGGGTCGAGGCGGACCGCGAAGGCGGGCCCGTCCCCGGTGTCGAGGTGACCCTCCGGGAAGATGCCGACCACGGTGTCGGCGGGCACGTCCTGCGGTCGCAACGGTCGTCCGTCGGCGTCGACCAGCCGCACGCCCGGCCCCCACGGAGTGTCCTTGAGGTCCTGGACCGGGCGGGCACCGTGGAACGGCAGCAGGGAGCGCAGCGGGAACAGCGCGGCGGCGCCGAGCGCGGTCAGCGCCAGCCCGAGCGCGGCGAGCAGGCCCCGCCGCCGCACCGGGCTGTCCGGCGCGGTGAGCACCGCAGCGGTCATCGCCTGCTCCGCCGGGGTTGGCGCGAAGCCCTCGTGCTCCTCGACGTAGCCGCCGACCGGCACGAGCCGCCGCCCCCAGACGGCGAGGCCCACGGCCAGTCCGGCGAAGGCCACCGCGAGGCAGATCCCCTCCCAGCGGGTGTTGCCGCCCAGCCCGTACGTCACGGCGAACCCCACCGCCCCGGCCGTGCTGGTCAGGAACGCGGCGACGACCCGACGGCTCGCCGCCCGCTCGCTCGTCGACGGACGTCGACCGCTCAATCCCCCGCCCTCCTGCCCAACCATCGGGCGGCGGCCACCAGCAGCGCCAGTACCGCCAGCCAGGCGACCAGCCCCTCGGCCAGCGGGCCGAGCCGGCCGAGCGGGTTGCCGCCCCGGTCCAGCCGCTCACTGCGCAGCCGCTGCACGTAGGCGGTCACGTCGTTGACCTGCTGGTCGTCGAGCACCTGACCGGGGAAGACCGGCATCAGCCCCGGGCCGACGCGGACCGCCTCGGCCACCTGCGTCGCCGTCGCGTCGTACAGCGGCGGGGCGCTCCGGCCGTTGGTCAGCGCAGCCCCGGAGCCGGTCGCGCCGTGGCACGGGGCGCAGTTGGCCGCGAAGATCTGCCGGCCGGAGGTCAGGTTTCCCGCCGAGACCTGGGGGATCTGCGGGCCGCCGCCGAAGCTGTCGACGTGGTCCACCAGTGCCGCGATATCGTCGGCCGAGAACGCCGGTTCCCGACGCTGGGGCTGCTGTACCTCCTGCGAGACCGGCATCCGTCCGGTGGAGACCTGGAAGTCCACGGAGGCGGGGCCGACGCCGATCAGGGACGGTCCCCGCTGCGTACCCTGCCCCTGCTCGCCGTGGCAGCTGGCGCAGTGCTCGAGGTAGAGCGGGGCGCCCCGGTCCCCCGTGCCGGCCGGTGGTGCGAAAGCGGCCGGGGTCGCGGACTCCCCGGGGCGCGGTGCGGGGGCGAGCGCCACCGGGCCTGCGGCGAGCAGCAGCACCGTCCCGACCGCGAGGGCTCGGTACGGGTGCAGGGCGGGCCGACGGATGGCCGCTCGTGATCGCCGCATAGGTCAGTCCAGGGTGTAGAGGTAGGCGGCGATGTCCTGCGCGTCGATTGCGGTGACGCTCAGGTTCGGCATGGCGGTGCCCGGCTCCACCGCCTGTGGATCGGCGATCCAGCGCTGCAGGTTGTCGGCGTTGTTGGGCAGTTGGCCGGCGATGTAGGAGCGGGCGCCGAACCGGGTCAGGGGCGGGCCGACGAGGCCGTCGGCGCGGTTGACGCCGGGGATGGTGTGGCACGATCCGCAGCCGTACTGAACGATCAGTTCCGCGCCCCGGTCGGGCCGTCCGGTCCGCGACTCCGGTGGTGGCGGTGGGGTCGTCGAGGCGCAGGCGGTGACCGCGACGACCGGCAGGATCATGAGGGCCGCACCGAGCGCCCAGAGCCGGCGGGGCACCATCATCGGACCTTCCTTTCCGTTTCAGCTGTTGTCGCCATCGGTACGGCCCCTTGGGGTACCGGCTTTCCGCGCAGGCCGTCGGGCCGGTCGCGGTCCATCCGCAGCAGCCAGCGCAGGGACACGGCCAGCGCCACGACCAGCACGGCCAGGTCCATCGGCGCCCACATCAACAGGCCGGCGAGTTGCTGGTCGGCCAGCGGGTCGGCGCCGAGCACCCGCTGTGGATAGACCGGTTGCGGGGCGAAGGTGAGCACGGCGCCGAGGGCAGAGGCGGGCAGCATGGTGCCGGCCAGCAGCAGCACCGTCACCGGGGCGGGCGCGCGGTGCCGTGGCGAGCCGAGCACCGGGGCCCAGAACAGCCAGGCCGTGGCCAGGAAGCACAGATGCTCGGTGGTGTGCACGGCGGGCCGGTCGACCGCGGCGGCGTACGGCCCGGGCAGGTGCCAGAACCAGAGCACGACGGTCTGCCCGCCACCGGCCAGCAGGGCGTACGTGCTCGGATGGCGTAGCCGGCGCACCGGCGGCGCCACCCGGCAGCGGGCGAGCAGCCGGCGCAGCGGCAGTGGCGCGGCCATGCTCAGCGGCAGCCCCGCCGCGCCCGCCGCGAGCAGCGGCCCGGCCACCAGCAGGAGCAGCATGTGCTGGGCCATGTGCCCGGCCAGGCCGGACTCCGCCACGTCGTGCACCGGTCCCTGCTCCGCGCCGAGCAGCACCAGCAGCCCGGCACCGAAGGCGCCGACCCGCCAGCCTGGGATGACCCGGCCGGTACCGCGTCGGGTCCACAGCTCCTGGACGCCCCGCCCGTAGCCGGCCGCGAGCAGGCAGACCGTGACGACCGCCAGCATGGTCAGCAGGCTCTCGGCGACCGGACTCTGACCGGGTTCGTGAGCCCGGTAGACGCTCAGCTCTGACATGGCGGCAGCACCAGCACGGCGACCCCGCCGAGCACGATGATCGTCAGGAACAGCAGGTTGAGCCAGATGCCCACCACGGCGAGCATCCTGGACCGGCCGAACGCCCGGTCCTCGGCGCCCGCCGACTGCGCGCCGGCGGTGCGCCGCCACACCAGCGCGGCGACCGCCAGCGAGCCCGCGGTGGCCAGGGCCGGGACGACCACCGCCAGCCCGACGGCCGGCCCGAGCGGTACGGCGGAGACGCGCTCGGAGCCGGCGGCGCAGGCCAGTTCGTCCAGGCCCCAGGCGACGAGCACGTGCACTGCCCAGGCGACGGCGCCACCGAGCACGCCGTACCAGAGCAGCAGCCCGCCGGTGAGGCGGGCCCGGGGGCCGGGTCGCGTGGTCGTCACAGTCGTGGGGAGAGGTAGATGGTGAACAGGATGGCGGCCCACACCACGTCGACGAAGTGCCAGTAGATCGCGCCGTTGCGGACCCGTTCGTGGTGGTGGGCGCCGAAGCCGCCGCCCAGGGAGGTGGCGAGCAGCCAGCCGATCATGGTCAGTCCGACCAGGACGTGCAGCCCGTGGAAGCCGGTGATCAGATAGAACAGCGAGCCGTAGACGTCGGTGGTCATGGTGAAGTGTTCGAGCTTCTCGACGTACTCGATGGCCTGCAGGGCCAGGAAGGTCACCCCGAGCACCATGGTTGCGGCCAGCCCGCACCGCAGTCGCCAGAGCTGGCCGCGCCGCATGCCGCGTTCGGCCCACACCATGGGCAGGCTGCTGGGCAGCAGCACCGCGGTCATCACCAGCGGCGTGACCAGCTCCGGTGCGCCGATGCCGCCCGGCGGCCACTGCGGGCCGTACTGGAAGCGGAGGTAGAAGTAGCTGCCGAGCAGGCAGGCGAAGAGGGTGGCCTCGGTGGCCACGAACATCACCATGCCCCACCAGCCGGTCGACCGGCCGACCGGCAGCTTGGTGCTCAGCGCCTCGGCGCCGGTGGCCGCCGCCACGACCCCGCCCCCGTCCGTCATGCCGCCACCCCTGGTTCCTGGTCTGGGCGGCTGGGCGGCCAGAGCCAGACCGCGATCGTCGCGATGACCGCGACCATGGCGACGGCCGCCACCGGGTACCAGGCGAAGAGCAGGGCGGTGAAGAAGATCAGCAGCGCGCCGGCGAGCACGAGTGGCTTCAACGTCGACTCCGGCATCTCCACCGCGCGCTCGCAGCGGGCGTCCAGCTCGCTGGTGAACAGGGTGCGGCGCCCCGCACTGAGGATCCGGTCCTCGGTGGCACCCGCGCCGGTCGACTCGGCGGTCCGTTCATCCCACACCGGGTGCAGGCTGTGCACCCGGGGCAGGACGGGGAAGTTGTACGGCTCGGGCGGCGACGCGGTGGCCCATTCCAGGCTGTCGGCGTTCCACGGGTCTGCGGGGGCGGGCCGGCCCCGGCGGACGGCGTGCACCACGCCGACGAGCACGAGCAGCAGTCCGAGGGCGAGCAGGTACGACCCGACCGTGCTGACCAGGTTCCACCCGCCCCAGCCGGGCTCGCTGGGGTAAGTGTAGATCCGGCGGGGCATGCCGAACAGGCCGTAGAGGTGCATCGGGAAGAAGGTGACGTGCATGCCGGCGAAGACCAGCCAGAACGCCCAGCGGCCCAACCGCTCGTGGTACATCCGGCCGGTGATTTTGGGCAGCCAGTAGTAGATGCCGGCGAGCATCGGGAAGACCGCGCCGCCGATCAGCACGTAGTGGAAGTGCGCCACCACGAAGTACGAGTCGGTGACCTGCTGGTCGAACGCGGTGAGTGCGAACATCGTGCCGGTGACACCGCCGAGCACGAAGGTCACGACGAAGCCGATGACGAACAGCAGCGGCACGCGGATCACCAGCCGGCCGAGCAGCATGGTGGCAAGCCAGGCGAAGATCTGGAGCCCGGACGGAATCGTGATGATGGTGCTGGCCGCGCTGAAGAAGCTGTAGGACAGCTGCGGCAGGCCCGTGGCGAACATGTGGTGCACCCAGACCCCGAACGAGATGATCGCGATCGCCACGATGGAGAGCACGATCAGCGGGTAGCCGACCACGCCGCGCCGGGTGAAGGCGGGCAGCACGGCGGAGACGATGCCCAGCGCCGGCATGACGATGATGTAGACGTCGGGGTGCCCGAAGATCCAGAACAGGTGCTGCCAGAGCAGCACATTCCCCCCGGCCGACGGGTCGAAGAAGTGGGTGCCGAACCGGCGGTCGAGGAAGAGCATCGCGTTGTCCAGGTTGAGTGCCGGCAACGCGAAGATCACCATGAACGCGGTGGCCACGATCGTCCAGACGAACAGCGGTACCCGGTTCAGCGACATCCCCGGTGCGCGCAGCTTGAGCGCGGTGGCGATGAAGTTGATCGAGCTGGCGGTCGTCGAGATACCGAGGAAGAGCAGCCCGAGGGCGTAGACGTCCATGTGCAGGCCGGGGTTGTGCTGCTCCGAGTTCAGCGGCGCGTACGCGAACCAGCCGTTGTCGGGAGCGGCGCCGAAGGGCAGGCTCGCCCACATGAACAGCCCGGCGAACAGGAAGACCCAGTAGCCGAAGGCGTTCAACCTCGGGAACGCCATGTCCCGGGAGCCGATCATCAAGGGGAGCAGGAAGTTGCCGAACCCGAAGAGCATGGGCGTGGCGAACAGGAAGATCATCGCCGTGCCGTGCATGGTGAACAGCTGGTTGTAGTCCTGGGGCGACAGGATGCCCGCCTCGGGTCGGGCGAGCTGGGTGCGCATCGCCAGGGCGCTGAGTCCGGCGAGGACGAAGAAGAACCCGGCGGTGACCAGGTATCGGCGGCCGATCCTCTTGTGGTCGACCGTGCTGAACCAGACCCGCAGCGAGGGGCGCTCGCCCCAGTGTTCGGTCAGCCGCGCCAGGTCCTCGCGGCTGATGCCGGGCGACGGCGTGGTGGTCCCCGTGGACATCGTCTCCCCTCCCCGACCTACTCCAGCGACCGCAGGTATGCGATGAGGTCGGGCAGCTGGGCGGCGTCGACCGGCTGTGGGGGCATGGCGTTGCCGGGCTTGACCGTCTGCGCGTTGGCGATCCAGCCTCCGAGGTGCCCGGCGTCGTTGGGCACCGCCCCGGCGCCGAGGCTCCACCGGGTGCCGACGTTCGACAGGTCGGGCCCCGCCTGGCCCTGGGCGCCGGTGCCCCGTACCGCGTGGCAGGCGGCGCAGGTGCCCCGCACGAACGCCTGCTGGCCGCGGCGCTCGGCCTCGGTGTGCGGCGGACGGGCCGGGGCGTTCAGGCGGGTCAGCCACGCGTCGAAGTCGGTGCGGGGTTCCGCAACGACCAGGAAGGCCATGTGGGCGTGCTGGGTGCCGCAGTACTCGGCGCACTGGCCGCGGTAGCGGCCGGCCCGCTCCGCCTGCAACCAGGTCTCCCGGGTCTCGCCGGCGATCAGGTCGGTCTTCGGCATGAGCTGCGGCACCCAGAAGCTGTGCAGCACGTCGTCGGTGCGCAAGCGCACCTTCACCCGCTCCCCCACCGGGATGTGGATCTCGTTGGCGGTGGCTCCGGACGCCCCCTGGTAGCGCACCTCCCACCACCACTTGTGCCCGGTCACCTCCACGGTGGGGGCGTCCGCGCCGGGGCGGTCACCGAGTGCGGCAAGGTCGCTCAGACCCACTCCGTAGACGGCGACGAGGATGACGAAGGGCAGCCCGGCGCCGGCGATCGTGACGAAGCGCAGCGGCTGCCCGTGGCGCACCCGAGCGTTGCCCCGCCGGAACACCAGCGCCCAGATCAGCAGTGCCATGACCTCGACGAATACGGCGGTGGAGATCCAGAACAGCAGCCACCAGGTGTCGGCGATCCGGGCCGCCCCCGTACCGGCGGGGTTCAGGGCGGACGGCGGGTTGCCGGCGCATCCGGCGAGCAGGGCCAGGCCGCACAGCGTCGTCAGCACCGGGAGCGGGCGCGGTCGGCAGCGCCGCCCGACGGGTCGGGCCGCGCTCAGGGTCATCCGCGCTGTCGTGTCCACCGGGAGCGACACTAGGCCCTCCTGACCCCTGTTTGTCCCGTTTGCCGCTGATAACCGGACGAGTGCACTCGGGGCGATTTATGGTGAGTTCGCACTCCGTTCATCCGCAAGCGCCCCCGAGGCGCGGACAGGGAGATCATGCGAGCCTCCACGGTGGACCTTGTCGCGGACAGCGGCAGAGCGGCCGCCGGCCGCCGGACGATGGCCTGGCTCGCCGGTGGGCTCACCGCGGCGGCGACGGTGGCCGGCGGGTGGCTGGCGCCCCCCGACGAGGTGCAGGGCCAGGCGCAGCGACTGATGTACCTGCATGTCCCCGCCGCCTGGGTGGCCTACGTCGCGTTCGCCGTCGTGCTGGCCGCCAGCGGGGCGTACCTGATCGGGGGTGACCTGCGCTGGGACCGGTTCGCCCGGGCGGGCGCGGAGATCGGGGCGGCGCTGACCGCCGTCGCGATCGCCACCGGGTCGCTCTGGGGGCACCTGGTCTGGGGTGCCTGGTGGGCCTGGGACCCCCGGCTGGTCAGCACCGTCCTGCTCCTGCTCACGTACGCCGGCTACCTGGCCCTGCGCCGCGCGGTGGCGGAGCGGACCGGGGCGCGCGACGGAGGCGACCACCGGGTGGCGCGGCCGGCCGCGGTCGTCGGGGTGGCCAGCTTCCTGCTCGTCCCGGTGGTGCACTTCTCCGTCGTCTGGTGGCGGTCGCTGCACCAGCAGGCGACCGTGCTCGCTCCGCAGCGCCCGCCGATCGACCCCAGGATGGGCGTCGCCCTGCTGCTCGCCGCGGCCGCCGCGACGCTCGCCGCGCTCTGCGTCCTGCTGTACCGGGTGGTCCGGCTGGAACGCCGGCTGACCCCCGACGCGTCCCCCGCTCCCGACCGCGTCCCGGCCCGGGTCGGATGATCCGTCGCCGCGCGGGCCGGACCGCCGTCGTCGCCGTGCTCCTCGCCGCCGGCGCGCTGCTGGTCACCAGCGCGCTGCGGGACACCCTGACCTACTACCGCACCCCCGGCGAGGTGCTCGGCGACCCGGACGCGACCTGGGAACGGGTACGCCTCGGCGGCGACGTGGTGCCCGGGTCGCTGCGGCACACCGGCGACCTCGTGGTGTTCCGCCTCGCCGAAGACGGTCACGAGATCACCGTCGAGCAGCGCGGCGTCCCACCGGAGACGTTCCGGGAGGGCGAGGGAGCGGTCGTCGAGGGCACCCTGTCGCCGGACAGGGTGTTCCGCTCCGACCACGTCGTGGTCCGGCACGGTAACGAGTACCGGCCGTCCACCGCCCCGGCAGGGCCGGTAGATGCTCGGTGACCTCGGCACCGCGAGCCTCGCGGTCGGGCTGCTCTGCGCCACCCTGACCGCCCTGCTCTGGCTGCGGACGGCCCTGTTCGCCGTACCCACCCGACCGGCCCGCCTCGCCACCGCCGCGACCCTGGCGACCGCCGCCGTCGCCTGCGGCCTGCTGGAGGCGGCCCTGCTCCGGCACGACTTCAGCGTCCGCTTCGTGGCGGAGAACGGCGGACGTCAGGTGCCGTTGTACTACACGCTGACGAGTCTCTGGTCCGCCCTGGACGGGTCGCTGCTGCTCTGGCTGCTGATCCTCGCCGGGTACGCGGCACTGCTGGCCCACCGCCGGCACCCGGCCCGGCTGCACGCGTACGCGATGGTGGTCGTCAGCGCGGTGACCATGTTCTTCTTCGCGTTGTCCTACTTCGCCGCGAACCCGTTCCGGGAGGTCGGTCCGGTACCCACCGACGGCCCGGGACCGAACCCGCTGCTGCAGCAGCACCCGGCGATGGGGGTGCACCCTCCCCTGCTCTACGCCGGTTACATCGGCCTGGTCGTGCCGTTCGCCTTCGCGATCGCCGCACCGCTGGCCGGCCGGGACGGGCGGGGCTGGCTGCGGGCCGCCCGACCGTGGGCCCTGGCGGCCTGGGCTGCGCTGACCGCGGGTATCGGGCTCGGGGCCTGGTGGTCGTACGCGGTGCTGGGCTGGGGCGGTTACTGGGCGTGGGACCCGGTGGAGAACGCCTCCCTGCTGCCCTGGCTGACCGCCACCGCCTTCCTGCACACCACCCTTGGTCGCGCCGCCGGCCTGGCCGGCTGGAACCTGACCCTGGCCTGCGCCAGCTTCGTGCTGGTGCTGCTCGGCACGTTCCTCACCCGGTCCGGCGCGGTGGCCAGCGTGCACGCCTTCACCGACTCACCACTGGGGCCGATGCTGCTCGGCTTCGTGCTGCTGACGGTCGTCGTGTCGACCGTCGTGACCGGATCCCGCGGCCCCGAGCCAGCCCGCCGCAGCAGCACACCGCTGCTGTCCCGGACCACGGCCGTGCTGGTCAACGGCGTGCTGCTGGTGACGATCGCGGCGGTGGTGCTGATCGGCACGATCTTCCCGCTGCTCTCCGGCCCGCTGGCCGGGGTACGCACCTCGGTCGGACCCGGCTACTACCAGCGCACCGCGGTACCGCTGGCGATCGCGGTGCTGCTGGTGATGGGGGCGACGCCCGCCCTACGGGTCCGCGACCGGACGCAGGCGCTGCGGCGACTCGCCGTACCCGGCGGCGTGGCGCTTGCCACCGTCGCCGTGGTGGGACTGCTCAGCCGGCCCGGCCCGCCGACGCTCACCGCGTTCGGCGCGGCGGCGTTCGTGCTCACCGGCCTGACCGCGGAGCTGCTCGGCCGGCTACCGCCGGCCGGCCCGAACCGGAGACCGGGCAGGGTCGCCGGGCTGATCGGGCACGCCGGGATCGCCCTCGTCGCGGTGGGCGTCGCCGGGTCCTCGGCATACGGCCAGGACGCCGAACGGACCCTCCGCACCGGAGAGGCCCTGCGGGTGGCCGACGCGACCGTACGCCTGACCGGGGTGGACCGGGCCGCCGGCAGCGGCGGCATGGCGGTGCAGGCACGACTCCGGCTCACCGAATCGGACGGCCCGGAACGAACCGTCACACCCGCCCTGCGCTACCACCCCGCCCGGGACACCGCGGTAACCGTGCCGACGATCGACACCGGGCTGCTGCAGGACACGTACGTGACGCTGATCGCGGTCGCCCCGGACAGCGGCAGCGCAACCGTACGGCTCGCGGTAAACCCGCTCGTCGGGCTGCTCTGGGCCGGCGGCGCGCTGACCGCCACCGGGGGACTCGCGGCCGCGATCGGCACCGCCCGCTCCCGCCGCCGGCCGCACCGGGACGTCGCCCTGCCAGCTCCTGACCCGGTCGCCGCCGGGGCCCCGAAATGATCAGCCGCGGAGCCCGTCCACGACCGCGCCTACTGCGCACCGGACCCGCGCTGGTGCTGGCGGTGACCGTCGCCGTCGGCGCGCTGGTCGCCCTCGGCCTGCGGTCGCCTGCCACGCCGGCGCCCGTCGGCGCCGCCGGTGTGACGCCCACGCCGGCCCCGGCGCTCTCCGGCACCACCCTGGACGGTGGCCGGTTCGACCTGGCCGACGCCCGCGGCCACGTGCTGCTGGTCAACGTCTTCGCCTCCTGGTGCGGCCCGTGCCGGGATGAGCTGCCGCTGCTGGTCGAAACGGAACGACGGTGGTCGCCGCAGGGACTACGGCTGGTCGGGCTGAACGTCCGGGACGGCACCGAGGCGGTCCGGGCGCTGCTCGACGAGACCGGAACGCGCGGGCTGACCGTGCTGACCGACCCGGACGGCAGCCGGTCGGTCGACTGGGGCGTACGGGGGGTGCCGGAGACCTTTGTGGTGGACCGCGACGGCCGCATCGTCGACCGGCAGCAGGGCGTGGTCACCCGGGAGTGGCTGGAGCAGCGGGTGGCGCCGCTACTGGCCGGATGAGGTGGCGCGCCGCCCTGGCGGCACTCGTCCTCACGGCCCTGACAGCCGCGGCCGGCGCGGGACTGGTCCGGTCGGCCGGCGACACCGACCGGGATGACCCGGTCCGCGCGGCGGCCGCCGGTCTGCGCTGCCCGGCCTGCCAGGGCGAGTCGGTGGCGGATTCCCGGTCGCCGATCGCGGCGGCGATGCGGCAGGTGGTGGCGGACCAACTGGCGCAGGGGCGGGACCGCGACGAGATCCGGCAGTGGTTCGTCCAACGCTACGGCGCGGAGGTGCTGACCGATCCACCAGCCCGCGGCGCGCAACTGCTGCTCTGGGCCGTACCCGCGTTGACCCTGCTGGCCGGCGGCTACGCCGCCCTGCGCACGCTGCGTCCCCGCGCGACGTCGACCGCTCCCACCATGGCGGCGCGGCGCGCGCCGACCGCCCGGGCCGCCCGCCGGGCGTGGCGGGCCGGGTCGGTCGGCCTGGTCGCCCTCGTGGTGTCGGTGGCAGACGCCGCCGGCCGTCTCGACCGGCCGTCGCCGCAGTCGCCACCGGCCGACCCGGTCGCGGTCGCCGTGCAACTGGGCCGCGACCTGGAGACCCAGGACCGGTACCAGGCCGCGGCCCAGATGTACCGGGAGGCGCTACGGGACCGGCCGGACGACAGGATCCGACTGCGGCTCGCCTTCGCGCTGCTTCGAGCCGGCGACACCACGGGCGCGGAGCGGACCGCGCGCGAGGTGCTGGCCCGCTCTCCGGACTCCCCGGACGGGCTGCTCGTGCTGGGGCTGGCGCAGCGCGGCAGCCGTTCCGCCGAGGCGGCACGCACCCTGCGACGCTTCCTGGCCGTCGATCCGGAGCACCCGGCCGCCGGGGAGATTACTCGCCTGCTGGCCACCGGCCCGTGACCCCTGGCGGGACAGTGCATCGGCCTTCGTCGACGAGGACATCGTCGTCGCCGGCCCCTCCGAGTGCGACGCCGGGTACGGCACGGTCCGCCACTGGCTCGTCGACGTGCGCGGGATGACCCTGCGCCGCGAGATGTCCTACCCCTTCCCCGTCTCCGGGCCTCCCCGCTCGGCTGGGGACGGTACCTGGTACACGGTCTCCGAGGACCGGACGTCTGTGCACCTGCGCCCGCCGGCCGACGACGGCTGACTCCACGCGGCGCGGCCGTCAGTGGGGACTGGCGGGCCACGTTCGCGCGTGGGCGTTCAGCCCGTGTTGCGTGCGACTAGGCCAGGCGCCGCCCCGCCATCGCCCAAGGCGCGAACAACCGAGACAACCGGCGTGCCATCGTCCGCACGCCCCTATTCCAACAATGCCAACGTCCGTACAAGATCAGGGCCGCGCCGAGACGCCGAGACCGAAGGACAAGTTCAGTGGGGTGCGTCCGTCGGGGGTCGGTAGTGCAGTGCGTCCATGAGTAGGTCGAGGAGTCGTCCGGCTTGTTCTCGCTGCGACTCTTGGCTGGCGGCGATGGCGATGCCGGACAGGTTGATGAGGACGTCGTCGGCGGGGATGTCGTCTCGCAGGCTGCCGTCGGAGAGCGTTGCTCATACCGGATTTCGTCGTCATGTAGTCGACAAAGCGGTCCATCCACGGCCGCAACGCTACTGCGGGGGAGGATTCGGCTAGTACTCCAGTAGGAGATCCGTTTTGACCTGCTGTGGTGGTGTGGTTTTGTCCGTGCACAGCAAGCAGCCACCGCCGAGTCTCGAAGGTTGTGTGGGCCCGTGATGCGGCCGTGGCTGCCACCTACAGCGAAGAGGTCAGCCAGCCAGAAGCCCTGGTCGAGGCGCTGGTGATGGGATCGCGCGGGCACCGGTGCCGCATCGACGAGCAGCGTGCCGTGACCTGCACGCTCAGCGGGCCAGCCATCAAGCACTGGTACCTATATCGAGCCCCGCTCCGGGTCGCAGGCGAAGCCGGGCAACGTGCCGCCACTGCCATTCGCACCCGCCCCAACCAGAGGCGGGCGCGGCCAAAAAGTTTTGTTCGGTTCCTACAAATCGTGCCGCCTAGGCTTCGGTGGTTACGACATGGCGCTGCCAGCCGGCACGCGGAATGGTGATCACTGCCGCGGGGTCGCCGTCTCCCGGAACGTACATCGTGGGTCTACCGGAGGGGTCGGTCGGGTGTTCAGCCGTGTCGCCATCGTCAACCGTGGTGAGGCCGCCATGCGGCTCATCCACGCGGTCCGGGAGCTGGCTGCGGAGACCGGGACGCGGATCGAGACCGTCGCCCTGTACACCGACGTCGACCGGACCGCCACGTTCGTGCGTGAGGCGGACATCGCCTACGACCTCGGTCCCGCGTCCGCGCGCCCGTACCTCGACCTGACGGTGCTTCAGCGCGCGCTGACAGAGACCGGGGCCGACGCCGCGTGGGTCGGCTGGGGCTTCGTCGCCGAGGACCCGGCATTCGCGGAACTCTGCGAGAAGGTCGGGGTCACCTTTGTCGGGCCCAGCCCGGAGGCCATGCGCCAGCTCGGCGACAAGATCGGCGCGAAGCTGCTCGCCGAGGAGGTCGGCGTGCCGGTGGCGCCGTGGAGCCGGGGCGCCGTCGAGACCCTGGACGCCGCCCTGGCGGCGGCGACCGAGATCGGTTACCCGCTGATGCTGAAGGCGACCGCCGGCGGTGGCGGGCGCGGCATCCGGGTGATCACGAACGAGGCCGAGCTGGCCGACGCGTACGAGCGCACCAGCCAGGAGGCGGCGCGGGCGTTCGGCAGTGGCGTCGTGTTCCTGGAGCGCCTGGTCACCGGTGCCCGGCACGTCGAGGTCCAGGTGATCGCCGACGGCCAGGGCACGGCGTGGGCGCTCGGTGTCCGCGACTGTTCGGTGCAGCGGCGCAACCAGAAGGTCATCGAGGAGTCGGCGTCGCCGGTGCTCAGCCCGGCGCAGGCAGCCGAGCTCAAGGCGTCGGCCGAACGGCTGGCTGTGGCGGTCGGTTACCGGGGCGCGGCGACCGTCGAGTTCCTGTACCACCCCGGCGACGGGGTGTTCGCGTTCCTCGAGGTCAACACCCGCCTGCAGGTCGAGCACCCGATCACCGAGTTGACCACCGGGTTCGATCTCGTCAAGGCGCAGCTGCACGTCGCCTCCGGTGGGCGACTCGACGGCGAACCGCCGGCGGAGCGCGGGCACGCCATCGAGGCCCGGCTGAACGCCGAGGACCCCGACCGCGACTTCGCGCCGTCGCCGGGTCGTATCGCGCGGCTGGACCTGCCCACCGGCCCGGGGATCCGGGTGGACACCGGCGTCAGCGAGGGTGACACCATCCCGGCCAACTTCGACTCGATGATCGCCAAGATCATCGCGTACGGCCGCGACCGCCACGAGGCGCTCGGCAAGCTGCGCCGGGCGATGGCGAACACCACGGTGATCATCGAGGGTGGGGCGACGAACAAGAGCTTCGTCCTCGACCTGCTCGACCAGCCCGAGGTGATCGACGCCAGCGCGGACACCGGCTGGATCGACCGCGTCCGAGGCGAGGGCAGGCTCGTCGCGCACCGGCACTCCGCGGTCGCGCTGGCGGCCGCCGCCATCGAGGCGTACGAGGAAGAGGAACGCGTCGAACGGCAGCGGCTGCTGTCGACGGCGGCCGGCGGACGCCCGCAGCTGCAGCACAAGAGTGGCCGACCGCTGGACCTCAAGCTGCGTGGCGTCAGCTATCGCGTGCGCGTGGCCCGGGTCGGCGCGCACCGGTTCCGGGTCGGCATCGAAGCGGGCGACGCCGTCCGCACCGCCGGCGTCGAGCTCGACCGCTTCGACCGGCACACCGGGCAGATCGTCGTCAACGGCGCCCGGTACCGGCTGCTCACCGGGACGCACGGGCCGATCCACCTGGTCGAGGTGGACGGCGTGACGCACCGGGTCAGCCGCGACGAGGGCGGTGTCGTCCGCTCCCCCATGCCCGCGCTGGTCGTCGCCACGCCGCTCGCGGTCGGCGCCGAGGTCGAGGCGGGCGCGCCGGTGCTGGTCCTGGAGGCTATGAAGATGGAGACGGTGCTGCGGGCGCCGTTCAAGGCGCGGCTGAAGGAGTGCGCCGTCTCCGTGGGCAGCCAGGTGGAGGCCGGCGCACCGTTGCTGCGGCTGGAGCCGCTGGCCGAGGAGGCCGACGAGGCCGCGGACGGCCGGGCCGTCACGTCCGTCGAGCTGGACCTGCCCGCCGCTGCCGGGGAGATCCCGGCGCGGGAACGCGCCACGCGCGGACGGGAGGACCTGCGCGGCCTGCTGCTCGGCTTCGACGTCGACCCGCACGACGACCGCCGGGTGCTCGACGACTACCTGGCCGCGCGCCAGGCTGCCACCCACGACGGGCACCGGCCACTGGTCGAGGAACTCGACCTCGTCACCGTGTTTGCCGACCTCGCCGAGCTGAGCCGCAACCGGCCGACGGGCGAGGACGGCGACGGCCACGTCTACAGCGCCCGCGAGTACTTCCACACCTACCTGCAGAGTCTCGACGTCGAGCGGGCCGGACTGCCGAATTCGTTCCAGGCCAAGCTCGCCAAGGCGCTCGGGCACTACGGCGTCACCGACCTGGAGCGCTCCCCCGAGCTCGAAGCCGCCGTGTTCCGGATCTTCCTCGCCCAGCAACGCGCGTCCGCCGACGCCATGGTCGTCGGGGCGCTGCTGCGCGCGTGGCTGCGGGAGTCGCCGCCGGACGAGACGCTGCGCGAGCCGGCCGGCCTCGCGCTGGAGCGGCTGGTGGCCGCGACGCAGGTCCGTTTCCCCGTGGTCGCCGACCTCGCCCGCGGCGTGGTGTTCGCCTGGTTCGCCCAGCCGCTGCTGCGCCGCAACCGCGCCCGCGTCTACGCCGGGGTCCGCAAGCACCTGCGCCATCTGGACGCGCACCCGGACGCGCCGGACCGCGCCGAGCGCATCGCCGAGATGGTACGCAGCACCGAGCCGCTGGTCCGGCTGCTCGGCCAGCGGCTCGTGCGCGACCACCTCGACAACACGGTCATGCTGGAGGTGCTGACCCGGCGGTACTACGGCAACAAGGCGCTCACCAGCGTGCGTGCCCGCGAGGTCGCGGGCTGCACGTTCGTGCTCGCCGAGCGCGCGGACTCGAGCGTGGTCTCGGCTGCGGTGAGCTTCGACGCCCTGGGCGCCGCGCTGCGTGGGCTCGCCGAGCTGGCAAGCGGCGAGGACGCCGTCGACGCCGACATCTACCTCGCCTGGGAGAGCCAGCCGGAGGACTTCGACGCGATGGTGGCCGCGCTGCTCGAGGTCATCAACGCGCACCCGCTGCCGCACCAGGTCCGCAGAGTCACCACCACCGTCGCCGGTCGCGGCGGAGCGGTGATGCACCACCACTTCACGTTCCGCCCGTCGGGCGCCGGGATGGCCGAGGAGCGGCTGATCCGCGGCCTGCACCCGTACATCGCGCAGCGGATGCAGCTGGAGCGGCTGCGCAAGTTCGACCTCACCCGCCTGCCGTCGTCGGACGAGGAGGTCTACCTCTTCCAGTGCGTGGCGCGGGAGAACCCGTCTGACGAGCGTCTCGTCGCGTTCGCGCAGGTGCGCGACCTGACCGAGCTGCGCGAGCACGACGGCCGGCTGGTCTCGCTGCCCACCACCGAGGACGCCGTCGCCGCGTGCCTCGACTCGATCCGCCGCGCGCAGTCGCGGCGTTCGTCGAAGACGCGCTTCACCACCAACCGGATCGTGGTCTACGTCTGGCCGCCGAGTGAACTCACCCGCGAGGAGATGGAGATGATCGCCGGGCGCGTGCGGCCGACGACCGCGGGCGCCCGGCTGGAGGAGATCCTGTTCATCGCGCGGCAGCGCGACCGCACGACCGGCGAGCTGACCAAGATCGCCGTACGGATCTCCTTCGACGCCACGGGCGGCGCCGAGCTGACCATCGGCGAACCGCCGGTCGAGCCCGTCGAGCCGCTCGACGACTACCGGCTGAAGGTGCTGCGCGCGAGCAGCCGCAACACGGTGTACCCGTTCGAACTGACCGGCTTGCTCGGCGACTTCGTCGAGCACGACCTCGACGACGACCATGCGCTGGTGCCGGTCGACCGGCCGAAGGGGCGCAACAGCGCGGCTATCGTCGCCGGCGTGGTCACCACGCCGACCGCACGGCACCCGCAGGGCGTCACCCGGGTCGTGCTGCTCGGTGATCCGACGAAATCCCTGGGTGCCCTGTCGGAGCCGGAGTGCCGCCGCGTGATCGCCGCGCTGGACCTGGCCGAGCGGATGCGGGTGCCGCTGGAGTGGTGGGCGCTGTCCGCCGGGGCTCGGATCTCCATGACGTCCGGCACGGAGAATATGGACTGGGTGGCCGCTGCGCTCAAGCGGATCGTTGAGTTCACACAGGACGGCGGTGAGATCAACATCGTGGTCGCGGGCATCAACGTCGGCGCGCAGCCGTACTGGAACGCCGAGGCGACGATGCTCATGCACACCAAGGGCATCTTGGTGATGACGCCGGACTCGGCGATGGTGCTCACCGGCAAGCAGTCGCTTGACTTCTCCGGTGGCGTGTCCGCCGAGGACAACTTCGGCATCGGCGGCTACGACCGGGTGATGGGCCCGAACGGGCAGGCGCAGTACTGGGCGCCGAACCTGTCCGCCGCGCGGGACGTGCTGATGTCGCACTACGACCACACGTACGTCGCACCCGGCGAGGAGGCGCCGCGTCGGGCGACCACCACCGACCCGGTCGATCGCGACATCTCCGACTTCCCGCATGCCGTGGCCGGCAGCGACTTCACCACCGTCGGCGAGATCTTCTCCGCCGAGGCCAACCCGGACCGCAAGAAGCCGTTCGATATTCGGGCCGTGATGCGGGCGCTGTCCGACCGGGACCACCCGGTGCTGGAGCGCTGGGCGGGCATGGCCGACGCGGAGACCGCGGTGGTGCAGGACGTGCATCTCGGCGGCATCCCGGTGTGCCTGCTCGGCATCGAGTCACGAGCCGTGCCACGCCGCGGCTTCCCGCCCACCGACGGCCCGGACACCTACACCGCCGGTACGCTGTTCCCCCGGTCGTCGAAGAAGGCGGCGCGGGCGATCAACGCGGCCAGCGGCAACCGGCCGCTGGTGGTGCTGGCGAACCTGTCGGGCTTCGACGGCTCGCCCGAGTCGATGCGCAAGCTGCAACTGGAGTACGGCGCCGAGATCGGTCGCGCGATCGTGAACTTCCGCGGGCCCATCGTCTTCTGCGTGATCTCGCGATACCACGGTGGCGCGTTCGTGGTGTTCTCGAAGGCGCTGAACCCCAAAATGACTGTGCTGGCGCTGGAAGGCTCGTTCGCCTCGGTGCTCGGCGGCGCTCCCGCTGCCGCGGTGGTGTTCTCCGGCGACGTCAACGCCCGCACCGCGGCTGACCCGCGGGTACGGCACCTGGAAGCGCGCGGCGCGGCCGCCTCCGGCACGGAGCGCGCCGCGCTGACCGCCGAACTCGACGAGCTCCGCTCGGCGGTTCGCGCCGAGAAGCTCGGCGAGGTGGCCACGGAGTTCGACCGTGCGCACAACATCCAGCGCGCTGTCGAGGTCGGCTCCGTCGATGCCGTCATCCGCACCGCCGAACTGCGGCCGAGCATCATCGAGGCCATCGAGTCCCATCTGCGATAGGCGAGACTGGGATCGAACCAGTGATTTCTTCGGGCCCACAGGAGTGGTCTCCGGAGCGTCGCTAGTCCACGCAGACCCGCACCAGCAAGCCGCACCGCCCAGCAGCGCTAGCCCGTCTCAGGACCCCCGAGGGTTGCGTCCCGCCGGGTGGTGTAGAAGCTGACCGGCTTCGGCGTGCCGCCGAGATGGAGGTGGGTCATCGCGTGAGTCTCTGTGTGAACGACCAAGAACACGCAGAGGACGGAGTACGCGATGACCCTGGACCAGTCTGCCTTGTTGAACGTGCTGGATGCACTCAAGGCAGCCGAGGTGAATGATCGTGTCCGGCAGGCCGCGGAGACGATCTATCAGGCGTTGATCGAGGCGGAGTTGACCGCGGTGATCGGCGCCGCCCCGCACCAGCGCAGCGAGGCCCGGGTGGCGCAGCGCAACGGCCACCGCCCGCGCACCCTGACCACGACCGCCGGTGATCTGGATCTGCGGATCCCGAAGCTGCGCACCGGCTCGTTCTTCCCCAGCCTGCTTGAGCGGCGCCGGCGGGTGGATCAGGCGTTGTTCGCGGTGGTGATGGAGGCCTACCTGCACGGCGTGTCCACGCGCAAGGTCGACGACCTGGTCAAGGCGTTGGGCGCGGACTCGGGGATCTCCAAGTCCGAGGTGTCGCGGATCTGCGCCGACCTCGACGAGGAAGTGGGCGCCTTCCGCGACCGGTCCCTGGCCTCGGCCGCGTTCCCCTACGTCTTCCTCGACGCGACCTACTGCAAGGCCCGGGTCAACCGGCGAGTCGTCTCCCAGGCGATCGTGGTCGCCACCGGGGTTCGGGCCGACGGCTGGCGGGAGGTCCTGGGCTTCGCCGTCGGTGACAGCGAGGACGGCGCGTTCTGGACCGCGTTCCTGCGCAGCCTCAAGGCCCGCGGACTCGGCGGGGTGCAGCTGGTCATCTCCGATGCCCACACCGGCCTCAAGCAAGCCATCGCCGCGGTCCTGCTCGGCGCCGCGTGGCAACGCTGCCGGGTGCACTTCCTGCGCAACGTCCTGGCCCAGGTGCCCAAAGGCAACGCGGAGATGGTCGCCGCGGCGATCCGCACCATCTTCGCTCAACCCGACGCCGCCCACGTGCGCGAGCAGCTCGACGTCATCGCCGGCATGCTCGGCCGGCAGTTGCCCAAGGTCGAGACGATGCTCCGCGACGCCGCGCATGACCTGCTCGCCTTCACCGGGTTCCCGCCCAGTCATTGGAAGAAGATCTGGTCGACGAACCCCCTCGAACGGATGAACAAGGAGATCAAACGCCGCACCGACGTCGTCGGTGTCTTCCCCAACCCCGAAGCCCTGCTCCGCCTCGCCGGCGCCGTCCTCGTCGAAGCCCACGACGAATGGCAAACCGGCGACCGCCGCTACCTCGCCGAAGGCTCCATGGCCCAGATCAGCCCACCCCCGAAAGCCACCGCCGCCAGCGAACTCATCGCCGCCTAACCAGACTCGTTGCCAGCCCGGCAGCGAACCGGAAAACTGAACAGCGCACAGGGCCTCACGCAGGCGACCTACACCACGTCACGGGACGTGACCCCCCCGAGGGACCTGACAACCGCATAGATGTAACGCCTACCCCTGTTCAACGAGCGGCCGATGCCTGACGGCATCGGCCGCTTCTTCATGCCCTCCGGAGCAACCGGAACACGAACCAACTTCGGAGGACCGCTCCTGACAACCCACTCATTCGACACGGCACGAGCCTCCAACGCATCGAGCCGCAGCACGACCACCCCCCTCGCTCACGGCGCCAATGCCGGCATTGCCCTCCAGCCCGCCCTCTTTCGAAACGGGTTCGCGGAGGCCAAGGAGCGAACGATGCACGCCCATCGACGGATGTTTCCGCTGGGTCAGCCACCGGACGGAGGCGCATGACTCTGCCGTCCGATCGCCGACATCAGCAACGCAAGGAGTCCGATCCGGCGACGGACGCGGCACCGGACAAGCGACTTGACCGGTCCGGTGAAGGCGACGGTTCATGGACGCTCGACGACGTCGACGGGCGTGCGAAGACCGCGTTCATCAGGGTGGAGGCTCCCCGTCAGCCACCTGAGCTGCACCCTGGCGCCGCTGCCGCCCTACTGAAGGTGCTCAAGCGCGTCAACGACCGCCGCACGGACGACCCGATCGAGGAGACCGGATGACCACCCCTCAACCGAAACCCTTCGCCCTTTACGGCCGCGTGTCGACGGAGGACAACCAGGACCCCGAATCGTCCCGGAGCTGGCGGCTCACGCGGGCGACCACACTCATTCAGCCTCACTGTGGACGCATCGTCACCGAGTACTGTCGAGGACCGCGCCATCGTAGAGGGCTGGCAGGATGATCCGGTACGCAGCACAGCCGGACGGCCACGTGGCGTGGATCGGTGACGATCAACAGGATCTGGGCACGCCGGGCCAGTGGTGTTCGCAGACGGTGCGGGCATGTCGGTCAGTGTCGGCATACCAGGCGAGACGGCCGCCGAGCACCAGCTCGACGGCCAGGTCGTCGTCCGCGGGATGACCGCTCCACCGCCGAGGCAGCCACAAGCCGGCGCACTTCCGGGCACGGCGCTGAAGGGGCCCCGCCGACAAGGCCGAGGTCTACCGGCAACTCGGCCTCTGGCTCACCTATCGGCTTGAAACGCAAACGGTGCGCGCTGAAGTGGATTTCAGCGCACACCGAATGGGAGGACGCGCTCCTCCGAGGGCCTGTCGCGGCTCGACGACGCCCTGCCTCCCGCGCCCGGCGGCGGCCCCCTGACCGACGTTGCGACGCCCCACCCCTGCCAATGGCCCGGGTTGGGGCCGCAGGTGAACCCATCCATGTCCCGCATCCCGGCACGTATCCGTGCCCTCACCCGCCACCGCATCGCCCGCCGGACCGGCCGGGCCGCCGCCCTGACCGGCGCGGTGATGCTGCTGTTGTCCGTGCCCGCCGCCGCGCACGCCCATACCGGCGCGCCGGCGCGCCTGGCGGCCAATGCACTGCCGGTCGTGATCGCGAACCTGCAGGCCTGGCTGATGGGCATCCTCGCCGCGGTGGCCACCCTGTTCCTGGTCCTGGCCGGGGTCTACTGGGCGGCCGCCGGCGGTGACCCGGCGCAGGTCGAGCGGGCCAAGGGGGCGCTGAAGAACGCCCTGGTCGGCTACGGCCTCGCCGTGCTCGCGCCGATCCTGCTGCAGGTCGTCCAGCGAATCGTCGGAGGCTGATCATGGGTTGGCTGCTCGACCAGATCCTGGACTGGCTGGCGACGGCGATCCTCGCGAGCTTGGACGCGCTGTTCGGGGTGATCAGCAGCGCCCTGCTGATCACCCCGAACGTCACCGCCTTGCCGCAGGTGCAGGCCCTGACCGGCCGTTCCGTGCTCGTCGTCGACACCGTCTTCGTCCTCGCCTTCGTCGCCGCGGGTGTGCTCACCATGACCGCCGGCGGCAGCGAAAGCTCCCGCTACACCGCCAAGGACCTGCTCCCCTGCCTGATCGTCGGGTTCGTCACCGCCCACTTCTCCCAGCTGTGGTGCGGCATGCTCATCGACCTGGCCAACGCGCTGACCGCCGCGCTCACCACGCCCGACGGGGACAGCGACGGCGCGCTGCGCGCGATCAAAACCCACATCACCGCCGGGCAAGACAACACGGCCGGGCTGCTGTTCGTCGCCTGCGCCGCGATCATCGCCGTCCTGCTGGCCGGCACCGCGTTCAGCGTGATCGTCCGATTCGCCGTCGTCCTCGTCCTCACCGCCGCCGCCCCGCTCGCGCTGGCCTGTCATTCCTGAAGGAGTGGGGCCGTGTCAACCCTTCTTGGTCGGACTGCTTGCGACCGGTTTGTGCTGATTCCCGGCTCGGTGCAGGCAAACGCCGGTAAGGGGTCGGGGTCAAGACTCGACCGG
>NZ_JAGPYL010000088.1:0-27383 GCF_018070095.1 Micromonospora sp. U56 | reverse complement strand
CCGCGGTCGACCTGGACCTGCTCTTGAGGGCGATCGCGCCCGCCGCCGGCCAGCGGCAGGCGATAGCCACGCCCCCCATCGCCGTACCCGACGAGGCGCCCGCAGCCGGCGCCGTGCCCGTTGACGATGGTGGGCCCGCCGTCGTGCCGACGGCGGTCCAGCCCACCGCCCCGACCACGGGTGCGGACGAGCCGGCTACGAGTAACCCTGAAGGCGCTGATGCGGTTGACGTCGTGGTGCCCAAGCAGGCGTCACCGGCGACCAAGGCAAGCAGAGCGAAGAAGGCCACCCGGGCGTCGGGCGCCGGCGCGACCCGCAGCCAAGCGGGCAAGCCGAAGACCGCTACGGGGGCCAAGGCCACGACTACAGCGACGAAGGCCACGAAGCGGACCGCCAAAGGCGGATCCTCCGGAGGCGAGGGACGGGTGTACCGGCGCTCACCGGCCGATCTCGAAGCGGTCTACCAGCAGGCCGGGAGTGTGACTGCCGTCGCCGACCACTACAACGTGCCCCGGCACACTGCCCAGGGGTGGATCCGCACGCTGCGTCGCCGGCAAGCCGGACCGGTTCCCGAGTAAGGAACCTGGGCGCCGGGTCAGAACGGGCAACAGGGGTGTCGCTTCAAGGCGCGGGATAGAACCTGACGGCCGTCGACGTGCTGCGAGATCCACCCGTAACGCTCCGTGACCGGGCCGTTAGGTGAGGCGACCGCTCGCCCATGCCGCCGTAGCATGGCGAAGTGAGGCGATCTGGGTTGCCGTCCGAGCACGGTGGCCGGTGGGACGGCCTGGTCATTGAGGCCGAACGGCCGTGGCGCCCGGGGCTACGTGTCGAGGTCGCTGGTGGTCGCCGGTTCTTGATTCGCCGAGCTGACCGGGTCGTCTTGCTGGGGCTGCAAAGGGTCGGTGCCCTAGGTGTCTTCTACGCTCGTACGGGCCTGTATCGGTCGCCACTCCCACCTATTAGTACTCCAGCCGGGGATCGTGATCACGGCTCGATGAGGGCTTGTCGGGCGTAGTGGCTGGTTATGGCTCTGGCTTGGTGGCGGCGTCGGCGGATGGACCAGAGCAGTGGGTCGCAGCGTCGGCGGGCGGGTTCGATGATCAGAACGTGGAACAGGTGGCGTAGCTCGTTGACGGTCAGCGGGATCAGCCCGACCGGCTTGTAGCGGTTGCGGTGGTCGGCGGTCGCGGCGGCGAGGAACGCGTGGGCGAGGATCGCCAGAGTGGTCCAGCGGTGCCAGGAGGCCCAGCGGCGGTGTTGGTGCTGGTCCAGGCCGAGGCCGGTCTTCGCGGCCTGGAACGATTCCTCGATCTTCCAGCGCCGGCCGGCGACCGCGACGAGAGTGCCGAGCGCGACGACGTCGCGTGACCAGCAGCGATAGAAGGCCAGCTCACCGGTGCGGCGGCTGCGGCGGATCAGCAGCCAGTGGTGGCCGCCCTGGCCGTCGGTGGCGTGGGGCAGGGCGATGAAGGACCAGTCGTAGTAGCGGTGGCCTTTCGCGCCCCGGCCGACGGACATTCGCTGCCAGGCGGTGGCGGGAAGCTCGGCGGCGAGGGTGTCGACGCGGTGGACGCCGAGGCCGGTGATCACCTGATGTGAGCAGGCCACGGCCAGGACGTAGCCCAGTCGCAGCTGACGCAGCCGGGCGGCCAGGCGGGGATCGTTGCCGTAGGCCTCGTCGCCGGCCGCCCACCGGCACGGCAGCCCCGCGGTGACCGCGGCCTCGATCATGCGGGTTGCAAGCTGCGGTTTGGTCGCGAAGCGCACCTGTTCAGGGACACCGGCCTCGGCGCGGCGATCGGGATCGTCGCACCAGGATTTCGGCAGGTAGAGAGCAGTGTCGAGCATCGCGTGAGCAGCCTGGGTGGCATAGACCAGGTGCACGGCGAGCTGGCAGTTCTCGATCTTCCCGGCCGTGCCCGAATACTGCCGCTGCACACCGACGGTGTGCCGGCCCTTCTTCAGATCACCCGTCTCGTCGATGACCAGCACGGCCTCGACATCACCGAGATGCTCACCGACGAACTCGCGGACATCGGCACGAACCTCGGCGTCGTCCCACATCACCCGGGTCAGCAAGTCCTGCATCCCGTCCGGGCCAGCGTCCCCGGCGTGCTCGGCGATGGTCCAGCAGTTCTTCCGCGGTAGCGGCGCCAACAGCCCACGAACGAAGTCACGCACCCGGCGACGCGGCTCGGGCCTGCGGAAACGCTGCCCCACCGTCAACATCAGGTCGTCGAACAACACCCGCCACCGCTGGGCGTCTACCCTGTATCCGGCAGCCACCGCTGCGTCATGGTCAGTCCACACAGCCGTCCATGATCGACGGTGGCTGCCCTCGTTCCCACACCACATCGAACCGCAGCTCAGCCAAGGTCAACATCCCCGGCTGGAGTATTAGCGCTGCTCTCGCACGTCGGATCCGCGAAACGAGCGCAGACGACGACGCCTGGGCCGGGCGGTGGACCTACCAGTTCACGGAATGGCTTCAGGCCGCCGTCGACGGCCCACTCCATAGCGGCTGCTGGATCCTTGCTCCCGGGATGCCGAGCTGGGGTGTCGCGGCCCATTGGCAGCGCCTACACGCCGTCGACCCTGATCGTGGCCACATCACCTGGTTCGGCTACGGGGACCCGGACGAGGACCAGCGTGACGTGCTGCCGTTGAGGAGACTGTCTCCGGCAAGCGCCGGCCGGGTGCGCTCCTACCGTCGGCAGCTCCAGGAGGGCATCCTGCCCCCGGCGCTGCTGTGGTGGGTGAGCGGGCTGAACACCCTGCTGGTGCTCGACGGCCATGACCGGATCGCCGCAGCCTTGGCTGAGCAGGCAGTGCCGGAGGTCGTGGTGCTTGCGCCCGCCGTCGATCCCGAACTCGCCTCGGCCTGGCAGCGCCGGTCGATCCAGGACTATGTCGGCAGGGTCAAGCATCTGCAAGGCGGTCCGGGCAACTCCTTCGCGTCGGCGCATGTCGCTTCCGCGTCCCGCCACTTCGCCACCACGCTCGGCGACATTGTCCGCACCGAAGGCCGAACCCGAGCATGGCCACTGCCCGGCGGACCGGCAGCGTGGAATCGGCAGGCGACGAAACTGGCACCGGGCTGGACAAGTCGACTGTCACAGGCAGACAGAGGAACTCGGTGAACCTCAACGCGGAACTCGCCGGGATCTGTGATCGCCGGGATCCGCCGAGTCCCACCTGATGCTTGGCGTGTAAAGCATCAGCCGGGATACGACAGTGTCGCCGGGATCGAGTCGCCGAATTCGTCTCTTTGAGGATCAAGGCGGCCCGCAAAGCGGGCCGCGCCCGCCCGGCCCCGGCCGGCTGGCGACCACCGGCCGGCATCGGCCGGGCCGGCCGGCCACGCTTGCGGACGACAAGACCTTGAAGACCTGTTGAGTCGGCCTGGGGCGCGGTGTCGGTGTTGCCACTGGTCCGTTTTCCCAGGCCGCTCGCCGAACCCGGCGTGCGACTTTCACCGCACCGGGCTCTCCTCGGACTCTGCGGCGCGCCCCGGCCTACCCCGACCCGCCGCGGGCCGAACAGGTCTGCCGTCGGGCAGGTTCGACGGCCGAAATCGGCCGCCGCCCAACGGTGAAGCGCCTATGGCGCCCCTCGCATCCAAGGGCGAGCGCTACCCTTCCACCGCTCGCTTGAGCGCCACGACATGAGCCGCGGTCTACCGTCGTGACACCCATGAACAAAGCCGGAGAGGCCATCACGATGAGCAAGCCCATCGATTACGACGCGCCGCGCCGACCCGCCGTTGAGGTTGAAGACGACAGGCTGGAGGAACTCAAGGCGCGCGGCGCGGCGTCGCAGTCAGCAAAAGTCGACCTCGACGAGGCCGAGGCTGCCGAGAACTTCGAGTTGCCCGGTGCGGACCTGTCCGGCGAGGAGCTGACCGTGGCGGTCGTGCCGATGCAGCCGGACGAGTTTCGATGCGCGCGCTGCTTCCTGGTGCACCACCGCGGTCAGCTCGCCGCGCAGCCCGACGGCCGGGACGTATGCCAGGAGTGCTCCTGACGTCCACTGTCAGGGCACCATTTCCCGCCACTCGGGACGACCGCCCAGCCATCGGCCGGAGAGGATCAACGAACCATAATGATCTTGGGAAGAGGGTCGGTGTGATCGGAAAACCCACGAATTGTGGACGAGAGATGGGAGACCTGACCGGGCCGGCGCAGGACGCATCCGCGGAGCACCGCCTTCGCGACGCTGCGTATGCCTGTTCTGAGCGGATGACCGGCGAGCGCATCCACGGACCGATCGAAGCGATTCAACCGCGCGCCGACGGCGACCACATTCGACCGCCTCGGCGGACGTACCTCCCAGCCATCCAGTCAGACCCCAAGCAGGTCATGTCATGAGCTGTTCGACTCTCATCGCCGACGCCGAGACGGGCGGCGCCTACACCGTGCGCAGTTGCACCGGGCGACCACCCCGACCGGGGGCACGATGGGTGCGGCGGTCGCGGGTCGCGGCAGCACCCTCGACGGGGACACGTTGATCGGGATGGCCGGCGCGACAATGTATGCGGGCAAGGCCGAGCGGCGGTCCACCGCCACCGCCCCATCTGCTGGTCCAGTCGTGGAGACGTGCTGATCCACCTGCACAGGACGTCGGTACCTGCGACGCGTCGAACCGACACGCGTGGTAGCCCTTACCGACTGGGCTCCGTGGCGTCGTGATGCCTAACGAGCGGGCGATGGGCGCGACCGTCGGCTTCCGGGTCGGCGTCACCCTCGACACGGAACGGGGTGCGCAGGCGGGTCATCCCAGCCGAACTTACGTCAACGCCAGGTGTGTGGTCGAAAGGCGCATCTGCTCCCGGTGCTTCACGGAACAAATTCGAGTCATGCGCGGTTACATCAGTCAAGAACTGCTCCAAGTTTGCGCGCCAACGCGCGACCCACCCGATCGCAAGATACAAGCCGGGTGCGGAAAATGAGCGGGGCGGATCCGGCCGCTCGCCGGGGGCGTTGGATTTCGCTCGGCCCGTCGAACCCTAACCCAAAAAAGCCATCGTGTACGGCCTGGGCCGGGGCGCGGGTAGATTGATCAACCAGTCCGCCGGTTCCGACCACGGCCTGCATCTGATGTCGACCACCACGCGCCGCGACCAATCGGTCAGCGCCGTGCAGGGCGACCCCTTCCACGTTCGGAGACTCCCATGGCGGCACGCCGCCCCAGCAAGACACCCCTTGTCACACCCACCTCCTTCGCCGACCTCGGCGTGCCCGGCCGCCTGGTCGCCGCGCTCGAGCAGGCGGGCATCAGCACGCCATTCCCGATCCAGGCCGCGACGCTCCCGGATTCACTCGCCGGACGCGACGTGCTGGGTCGTGGCAGGACGGGATCGGGCAAGACATACGCCTTCGCTCTCCCGGTCCTCGCCCGGCTCTCGGCCGCCACGTCTCCGCGGCTGCCCGGCCGCCCGCGCTCGCTCATCCTGGCGCCCACTCGCGAGTTGGCGACCCAGATCGAAGCGACGATCGCACCGCTGGCCACCGCGCTGTCGCTGCGGACCCTGACGATCTTCGGTGGGGTAAGCGCGCGGCCACAGGTCGGTGCACTGCGTGCCGGGGTCGATATCCTCATCGCCTGTCCCGGCCGGCTCGCCGACCACGTTTCGACCGGCCACGCAATCCTCGACGCCGTCGAGGTCACGGTGCTCGACGAGGCGGACCACATGGCCGACCTGGGCTTCCTGCCGGTCGTACGGCGACTCCTCGACAAGACACCGCCCCGCTCCCAGCGGCTGCTGTTCTCGGCGACGCTCGACGCGGGCGTCGACGTCCTCGTGCGGCGGTACCTCTCCAACCCAATCACCCACAGCGTCGACTCGGCGATGTCCCCGGTCGCCGCGATGACCCACCACGTGCTCCGGGTGCGTCACGATGACCGGCTCCCCGTCCTGATCGACCTGACGGCCGCCCCGGGGCGCACGCTCGTATTCACCCGCACCAAGCGGGGCGCCAAGAAGCTGACCAGTCAACTGGTCGCCTCGGGCGTGCCCGCCGTCGAGCTGCACGGCAACCTGGCGCAAAACGCCCGCACCCGCAATCTGGCGGCGTTCTCCGCCGGCGACGCCCGCACACTTGTCGCGACCGACATCGCGGCGCGCGGTATCCACGTCGACGATGTAGCTCTCGTGATCCACGCCGACCCGCCCGCCGAGCACAAGGCATACCTGCACCGCTCGGGGCGGACCGCGCGTGCCGGAGCGAGCGGCACCGTCGTCACCCTGATGACCGACGACCAGGTCACCGACGTGCGCGACCTCACCCGCCAGGCCGGCATCAACCCGACGATCACCCGGCTCGGGCCCGGTGACTCGCTGCTCACCGAACTCGCCCCGGGCGAGCGCCACTTCGTGACGCCTCCCGGAGCGACGACGGCGCCGCATCACCGACGAGGCCACAGCGCCACGCGGCGCCCGGATCCGCGCACAGCGACGGGCGGATCGACCGCCAGCGCAGCGCGCGGGACAGGCTCGGAAAGTCGTCGGGCGAGTGCCGCGGAAACCACGTCCGCGCCACGGGGCGCCGCGGCGTTCTCTTCCGGCACACGGGTTGGTAGCCGGCGCGGTCAGCGCTGACAACGAAGACACCGCCCGGGCGGCGCGCCGTGCTAGCCTCACCGGGTTGCAGCCTTCGGTTTGTCGCATACTTTGCCAGCGCCTGGTGGGTACCTAACCCGCCAGGCGCTCTTTGTTCTGCCGGTTCTTCCGGACCAGCAGCGGCGACAACCGAGGGCCCGTACATGGCTCCATCAGCTACTCAAAGGAGAAGACATGGCATTCGGCACAGTCAAGTGGTTCAACGCGGACAAGGGCTTCGGCTTCATCGCGCAGGATGGTGGCGGCCCTGACGTCTTCGCCCACTTCTCCGCCATCTCATCGAACGGGTTCCGCAGTCTGGACGAGAACCAGCGGGTCGAGTTCGACGTCGAGCAGGGCCAGAAGGGCCTTCAGGCCGCCAACATCCGTCTGGTCTGACGTTGACTCCGCCAAGCCGTGGCGACGAGGCCTCGCCCGTCGCCACGGCGGTGGCCGAGACCACGGACCGACGAATGCCGATCCGTTCCGACACCGCCGTCCTGCCCGGCCTCGAACCGCTGGTGCTGCACGCGCTGTCAGCCCCCGAGTGCGCGGCCGGGACCGCCAGCATCGACCGGCTCCGGCTGGGGCCCTGGTGCCAGAGGTGCGACTGGTCATAGCCGAGGACGCGATCGTTTTCTGTGCCCGGCTCGAAGCCGAGGCGGGGCACGTCCTCCCGCCGCCGTTCTGGGCGTCGGCCTGGCCCGGCGGGCAGAGTCACGCGCGTTACATCCTCGATCACCCGGACACCGTGGCCGGTCGCCATGTCCTCGACGTCGCAACCGGCTCCCGACTGGTCGCTATCGCCGCAGTGCCCAACGCAAAGCCGATTTATGGTGCCTGGGTGCCGGCCGGGTTGGGCTCGGGGATGCGGAGCCTTTCCAGCGCTTGGCGCGCGAGTTCTCCGACAGCGGGAAGGTGCGATGTGCAGGCCCGGAGGGTGCGCTGGATCTGGTGAGGTAGGCGGTGCTCCTCTGCGATGGTGATGGCAGCCTGGAACGCCGCTTCGGCCTGGGATGCGTCGGCGCGGGCCAGGAGCACCTCGCCGGTGGTGACGTGGAGAATCGCCTGCCATTGCGGAGGTATCGCGGTGGCGGACATACGGTGGCGATCGAGCAGGTCGGTGGCCAGGTCGGGTCGACGTGTGTGGACCAGCCCGCGCAAGTGCACTTCATGGAGGGCGTGCAGGCTGGTGAGTCCTGTGCCGGGTCTCGCGTCGACCAGTCGCCACGCGATGGTGATGGCGTGGTCGAACAGGGCGGGGTCGCCGAGTTCGCCGGCGGCTCGGGCGAGCTGTGCCAAGGCCGCACCTCGGTCGGGATCAGGCGCCAGTTCCACTGAGCGGCGGAGTCGGGCAACGGCGGCGGTGTGCCGTTCGACCTTGCGTAGCTCGTTGCCGTGTACCCGGAGGGTGAAGGCGAGCAGGTCCTGGTCGTTGAGGTGTTCGGCCAGCCGTAGCGCCCGGCCGGTCCATCGGGCGGCACTGACCAGTCGCTCCTCGGGCAGGACGTAGCCGAGTGAGACGCCGAGTTCGGCGCGGGCGCGGGCGAGCAGGAGCGCCACGTCTCGCCCGACGTGCCCGTCGGCGACCCGGCTCTCTAGGCGGGTGACCAGCGGCCAGAGTTCGTTGACGGCTTCGGCGCCATGGCCGGACTGGCGTGCGATCGCGGCGAGGCGGATGGTCGACTCGCCGAACTGGAGCATCGCGGTGAAGTCGGCGTCGTCGGGGTCGCTTACCCCGAGCGTGTGCGCAGGCAGGCCGAGGTGGCGGGCAATACGTAGCCGGGCGGCGACGTCGCCGATCTCCCGCCGTCCCGTTTCGATCATCGAAATGTAGGTGGGGTCGTAGCCGAGCAACTCCGCTAGACGCCGTTGGCTCACACCGGTCGCGGCCCGGTAGGCGCGAATGATGACCGCGAGATCGCCGCTGGCCAGCGCGGCCCGTGCGGTATCGCTGGTCCACAACCACAAGGCCGAGCCGCCACGGCGCTGGACAGGGACCGGCAGGGCGGCACCGGCGATGGCATGGCAAGCCGGGCACAGCGGCGACGCGCTCCAGCGGCCGACCGTCGCCCCGCAACCGCCACACCGCATCGTCGACCGCCTACATGACTCGGGTACTGAGCTTGGCGTACCAGGTCGCGATGGACTTCTTGTACCCGTCTGGCATGCGCAGCGCCGCGACCTCGGCCTCGGTGAACAGGCCGGCTTCCTTGTGCTCGTGGCTGACGACCGGATCGGCGTCGGTGCCGACGTGGCAGCCGTACGTGATGATCAGGACGTCGACGCCGTCGCGGATGTGATACTGCCAAGCGTCCAGCAGCGGGCCAGCGGTGACCTGCCAGCCGACCTCCTCAACGATCTCCCGGGCCACGCACTCCGCCGGCTCCTCGCCGAGATCCAGCTTCCCGCCCGGCAGCTCCCACTCGTCGCGCTCGTTGCGTAGCAACAGCACGCGGCCGTTGCGAACTACGACGCCCTTGATGGAGACAGGGAATACGTGCGGCTGGTAGCTCATCGACCGGCTCCCTCCACTGGCGCAGGACCTGAACCGTCCGGAACGTAGCACGGTCATTGCTCAACATCGGGCGCCTCGGCGTTGACAATCCGTCACTTGAACCAAGCGGTAGGTGCAGCCATGGTGAACGCCGACAACGCGATCCACCGGAGGTGACCAGATGCGCGACGTCGATGACCTGCCCCACGTCGACCTATGCGACCCGGGCAGCGCGGCTCGCATCCTGAGTGGCCTCACCACGCACGGCATCACGATCTTCCACGGCGGAGCCGAGCGCGACGATCTGCTCTGTACAGCCCGGTCATTGATCAAAATCCGCACGCACCGCGACAGCGACTCCGACGGAGTGACCACCATCGCCCAGCGGCCAGCGCCCAACGACGGAAGAACCAGCGTGGCGGGCTTCACCGACCGCGAACTCTGGCCCCACACCGAAGGATCAGCCGTATGCCGGCCACCGCGCGTCCTGATGCTGGCATGTCTTCGACCGGCGCAGACCGGTGGACGCAGTCATCTGGTCGACGGACGCGACCTCTACGACGAGATCGCCCGCACCGAACCCGCCATGCTCGCGGCGCTGTCCCAGCCCCGATCCGCGTACTTCGGCGGAGGATCCGGCCACCTTGGCGCGGTCTTCGAACAGACGACCGAGGGCAGGATAGCCGTCCGGCTGCGCCTCGACGAGCTTGCGCGCTTCGCGCCGATGCTCATGCCCTCTATCGACCGACTTCGCGCGCTTGTCCATCAGCACACCATTCCAATTGACCTACGTGAGGGCCACGGCTACATCCTGCTCAACGATCGCTGGCTCCACGGCAGAACCCGGTTCAACGGCAACCGCATGATGCTGCGCATCATCGGTGACCCGCTGCCCACCTACGCCCTGCCGAGCGGTTTCCGTCCAGCAGAGCCCCCGCAACCGGCCCCGTGGGCCACCTGACGTTCGTCAATACCACATCACTACCCCGCCCACCTCATGCGGGTGGCACAGCTGCGCCCGCCCAGCACGGGACCGAATCAACGATGCCGACACCGGCGTCCGGAAAGGCACGCCATGAACCTGACCTCGATCGCGGCCATCAGCGCGGCGCTTGTGCTCGGATTCCTCGCCGGGCTGCTCACCTTCAAGCGCTCGCTGCAATGGTGCCGCACCTGCGGAGCGTCCCTCAGCTGCCCGGAATGCACCCGGCCACTCGGCAGACAGTCGGCCAAGCAGATCGCGATGCGCGAACCGGGAAATCTACGTCCATAACCGTCGGGCGATTCCGCGCCGGTCGACGTCCCCGCGAACGGCCAGCCAAGCGCGGCCCCGAAAGCGTTGCCAGGAGCCGAAAGCAGGAAACCACCAGCAGGAGGAGCGCGACGTGACCTTCTTCCAGCAGACCCGCCGGCGGCAACCAGAGACCATGTCGGCTGAGCAGATCGTCTCCTACACCCTGACCCCGGAACGTAGACACCGGCCGGTGTGGTCACGGAGGAAAATCAAGCTAGACCGCCGCTGCGGCGGTGGGCTGCCCTGCCGGTCGAGACACCGCACACCGATCAGGCGAGGGCACCGGCCCGGTGAGGCGTCATGACCACGCACGGACCGGTTCTGCCAATCTGGACCTGCGCCGGGTGCGGTGCCCCCTGGCCCTGCCGCACACGACGCCACGAGCTGCGAGCCGAGTTCGAGCGCGCTCCCATCTCCCTCGCCCTGTACATGGGCTCCTGCATGGTTGCTGCGAGCCGGGACATGGGCTGGGCCTCCGCTGGGCTGCTCCATCGCCGATTCCTGGGGTGGCTGCGATGACCGCACCCCGCTCTCCTGGACCTGCTCCACGTGACCCAAGCAGCCCCGCCCCCCTCGCGGCCGTCGTCCGTACCGTCGGCGCCAGCCGCCACACCGCCCTCGACCACCGACTCACCCGCCTGTGACACGGGCCATTGAGATCGATTCGGTGGATACCGCTTGGGTCGAAGACTCGTACGCCATGTCCCGGCGCTGGTGGGTTGCGTACGGTCGAGGACGTGGACGTGCTGCTGCGCGGCGGACAAGGCGTCTTGGTGGGACGAGCCCGACCGGCTCGCCGACGTCGGCGCAGATCAATCGCCGTGGACACCGCCAGGCGTCGCCAAAAGTAGCTGCTGCGGCAGCGGGCGCCGCGCGTCGGGGTTCGGGCGGGCGGTCGCGGCGAATGGAGGTTGATTGTGTAGCCAGAGCAGGCAGGCGAGGTCGGCCGGCATTTTCCAGCGCTGCGGACGTGCGAGGTTGATCGTTGTGCTGCCAATGAAGGTGTCGCCCGGGTTGAACTGGAAGCTGATGGTTGGTGCCCCGGCGAGAAGGTCGTCGACGTCGGAGAGGTCAACCCGGGTGAAGCGGTGCGCTCCCACCGCGACGACCAGCGGCACTTCGTAGCGTTCCGCGATGGCCGCGTACCTGCTGACCTTCGCGTCGGCAGCTCGGGCGAGACGGCTTGCCTCAACTGGGCCAGCGACGGCGCTGGGCGAGGCGAATTGCGCCCGCAGGCCGCGGTCCGAAGCAATGGGGCCGAAACGGCCTGCCACGACGGTGAACGTGTAGCCGTGCGCCTGGATGACCGCGGTCCCGGGAGAGTCAAGCAGGCGCGCTCTCAGTTCACGCACGATCTTTTTCGCGGTACCCGCGTCGGGTGGCTCGGGTGCGACGGGCCTACGGTCGTGGAGCCGGAGTACAACCCCGACAGGAATTGTGGCGATCCGCTGCTCGAGTGCCTTCCACCCGCGGATGCGTTCGAAGGTCCTCGTCGGCGGCTGGTCGGTGTGAACCTCGAGGATGAACGCCGCCGTGCCGTCCGGATTCACCGCGGTCCAGTCTGGCGTCAATCCGTCGTGGTCACGCTCGTACACGGCTGTGTAGCCCGCTCTGCGGATGGCAGCACCGGCTGCGAGTTCGAACGTCACCGGCCAGAAGTGCCTGTCGAGCCATAGCTTGCCCGCGAGCTCGTCGGCTTGCGTCTGCGGTAGCAGCGCCAGCTGCTCCTCGTACCACTGCCGCCAGGGTTCGAAGTTGTCCTCTACCGCGATGTCGTAGGTCAGCGGGCGCCGCTCCGGCGCTCGATTGCCGTAGGTGGCGCGGTGCCTCTGCACGAAACTCTGACCGAAGCGGCGTCGATCTTCCATAACGCCCATCATCGCCGCCCCGGCAATGAATTTGGGTACCGCGAAGGCCGAGTTGGCCTTGGACGCGTCCCGGCCGAGGGAAGCTACCCGACAGATGGCTACGTGCGGGGCGGGGCGAGCGTGGAGGATGGGGTGGGCCTGACCGGGAGTCTCGCGACGACGATGCGTCGGGCTTCTTCGTCAGGGCTCCGTTGCACGTGCTCGACCCAGACGTTGGCGAAGAGATCGGGAGTGCCGGCGCTGTGGTTGGTGAGGTCGAGTACCAGGAGGATGCCGAGGGCCGCGTCTGTCTGGGTGTAGGCGCTGGCTTGGCCGACGTACCTGCGTAGGCCGTCTTTACTGGCGTCGTCCTGTTCGCGTTTACACTCCACGCTGAAGCTGGCGTGCGGGAAGTAGACGACGACGTCGGCTCGCCCACCGCCTCGGTCGAAGACCTCGGATCTGACCTGGTTGTAGAGAGGGCCCTGGTCGAGCCAGTCCTTGTAGTCTTGGTGCATCGGGCGTTCCTTCGCCGGGCGGCTGCCGGGGGTGGCGCGAAGGAACGCGGTGCGGTCGCCGCCCATTTCACCCCCGATGTCGAAGCGACTGTCGAGGTAGAGCAGCGTCTGCCGGAGGAGGATCTTGAACGGTCCCGCGATCTCTGGGATCGCCCAGTCCGGGGCGGTCGAGAGTTCGGTGAGTAGTTCCTGGAGCTTGCGTTCGACCTTGATGTTGCCGGTCGATGCTTGTGCTACTTCCTCGTTCCACAGCAGTGTTTCTAGTCGATCTTGTATCTCTGGGGGTAGGTGGCGCAGTTGTTCATGGGCGTCGGTGAGACCCATCCGGTGAAATACCGCCGTGAGGCGGGTGGGTGCTTTTCCCTGATCACCACCACCCGGGTCCGGATTGGTGCTGCCTGCGACTGACCGGTCCAGCCCGCCGTGGACGACCTGGTGAAGGCGCTGAGCAGCTTTGTTGTCCGTGAATGCTGGGTCGTGTTCGAGGGCGTGGTCGAGCAGTGTGAGTCGGTGTGTGTCGCGGACGAACGTGGCTTCGATGGTGGGCTTGACGAGGATTTCGACGGCGTGGGGTGTGCCGGGCGATTGGGTGTGCGCGATAAAGCTGCGGCCGGCCTGGTAGGCGTCGAGCAGCGCGGCGATGGCTTGACTGGGGTGGCAGTACCAGGATTCGTGTGCTGGCTGGGCTGCGGCGGTGAGCGTCTGCGCGAGTTGCAGCCAGGCGATTTCTGCCTGACCTCGTGCCCAGTTCCAGGGCGGGGAGTAGGTACGGCCGAGCCAGGCGTGGCGCTGTGTGACGGCTGCTTGGAGTCGGTTGGCGGCGTCGCGAAGCGGGGTGGTGTCGGGTTGGCGGAAGGCCATGATCGCATCAATGGCGGCGGCGTATGCCTGGGCGTCGTGGCGGTCTTCGTCGGCGGCCTCTACCGCGGCGAAGCCTTTGCGCGCGTCCATCAGGCTCGGCACGATGGTTGCCTCGTCGGACGCGTCGAGGGCGCGCCGGAGGTCAGCCATGGCGAGTTCGAACCCGGCGTCGGGTTCAGCGTCAGCGATGGACAGGAGCTGTTGTAGGAGGGTGACGAGTGTGTCGTCGCCGAAGTGTTCGTGGGCGAGGCCGACCACCCGGGGTAGCCGGGTACACAGCTCGACGGGGGCGGTGGCGATGCGGTCGGTCAGGTCGGTCAGCACTGTCAGGAGTTGGTAGGGCTTGCACACGCCGGTCGTGCTGAGGTGGAGGACGGTTTCCAGGGCGGTTGCACCGATCGATGCCTGCGCGGGGTCGACGCCGGGCGCGGCTGCGGCTTCGGCTCGGGCGAGGAGCGCCTTCTCGAGTGGCCGGCCAAGTCGCTGGGCGAGCTGCGGGTAGGTCAGCAAGCGAGCGGCCGCGCTGCTGTATGAAGAGTGCCGGTCGTGACCGGCGAAGCCTTCGATCACGGCCCCGTCGATCCGGCGCCTGGCATCGTCTCGGTCGGGTTCGGCGTCGTCGTTGCCGGCAAGATCGATCAGGTAGATGAACCATGGGCCGGCCGCGAGTTCGTTCGCCGCATCGGCGACGGCCGCCCGTCCACCCACATCGGCGGGGCTCGGCCCGGTGGTCAGGGACGCCTGGTCGGCATTCTCGGCCCAGGCCAGAAGGGCGGCGACAGCTGGCTGCGCCACCATCTGCCCACCTCCTCTGCCTGCCAGTCCTGCCCGCTAGAACAGGTGCTGCTCATCAGGCCCGACGATCAGACGTTCCCCCGGGAACACGTCCCACACCGCCTCATGCATCGTGGCGATGACGACCTGAAGGCCCTCGTCCTCCCCGAGTGACCGGAGCTGTTCCAAGAGGATCTTCATATCTCCCTCGACGATCTCGACGTCCGCCGGGGAGTCGATAACCAACAAACCGGGATGTGAGTGGATGCCGTGCTTGCGGCCAACCCGGATCAGACTGACGATCACAGCGATACGCAGGCGCAACCGCTCTCCGGGGCTGAGTTTGGAGAACGAGGTCGGCCTAGCGTTGTCGGATTTCATCGCGTTGACCTTGCCCGCGAGGTCGAGCTTCACCGACCGCAGGTTCGTGACCCCCAGCTCACGAGCGAGCGTGACAATCTGCTGGTTCAGTTCGGCGAACAATTCCCGCGTGGTGGACGACGCGAGGTCCTTCAGGATCGCCGCAGCCGCGGCAAGGACCCGTTCGGCAGCATCGTCGACCGTCGGCGTCTGCCCGAGCTGCGACACGACATCGAGCGCGCCGGTCAGTCGCGCGACATGCGCCTCTGCGTCTCGCAGCTCCGCAAGGTAGGCAGCCTGGCCCTGTTCTTGCTCGGCGGCTGCGACCGCGCTCCCGGCTGCTGCCTGTGCCTCAGCGAGCTGGCGTTCGAGGGCCGTGACCACCCTCTTCGCTGCCCGCTCCGCGTCTTGTGACGCAGCCAACCGCTTTCGTAGCCCGCTCTGCACCGCCTCGCGTTCGTCCTCGTCGACGCTCTCGACCTGCAACGGATTCGCACAGACCGCGCACCGGTGGTGACTGTCTTCCCGACTTCGCCGTTCGTCGCTGATGCTGGCCTCGCAGCGCGGGCAAGCGTGGGGATCCAGTGCGGCGAACAAGCTACGGGCAGCGGCCGACTCCGACGCTCGGCGCATGGAGCGCTCATCTTGAATGCGCGCTTGCCTGGCTTCTTCGGCGGTGGCCCTGGCGCGACCCAGTCGTGTCTTGAGGACCAGCAACGCCCGCGACGTGTCCTCAACGGCGGCGATCCGGGCCGGCAGGTCCGGCCGGGCCGCCCGTACCTGTTCCAAATGTGTCCGGGCCCTTGCCAGTTCCTCTTGCAAGGGCTGCCACCGCTGCTCGCGGGCCGCAGCGTCAGCCTTGGACCGCCGGATCACATGTCGAGTGGTCTGTCGGGAGTCCTTCGCGGAAATGTCCGCTGCCATCCAGTCGGTCGTGAACGGGACATCGAGGAATACCTGCATAAACCGGGTCGGGAGCTGACCGATCGCGGTTCGGCCGAACAGGATTGAGTCGCTGGCGGACGCGAGCGCGATAACCGAGAAGTAGGCTGGCCAGCCATGCACCTGGACCGAGCCATCCCGCTCACCGGCTTCATCCAGCCCACCAGCGTCGCTGCTGAACAGTTGCAACGGACGTAGCCCCAGCCTCTGCATCATGAACCGACCCACCATCGCCGTGTAGGCGTCCGGGCTCTCGACCGTCTCGACCACGCGCACGCCCGGACCACTCTGCGACTCGCCGTCAAGACCGGTGAGCTGGCCGATGACGTCGGCGGTCAGCAGGACCCCCTCGCACAGTCCATGCTCGTCCTGCCGGATCCGGAAGGATACCGGCACGCCCGACACCTCCACGTCCACCCGGATGTAACGGAACCACCGTCGAGTATCCGTGCGCAGATAGAGATCGTCCTGATCACCCCGCAGCGCCCAGGTCAACGCCCACATCAGGCTGGACTTGCCGGCGGAGTTGTTGCGACTGGCCACCGCCCAGGCACCCGGCCCTAGAGGGATGTCCCGCTCGAATGGCCCGTCGGTGCCGTTCTCGGTGCCGGACTTCACGCCGGACACGTAGAGCCGGTGCGCCACCAGACTCCGGTGCGCCGGTAGAGGCCGTGTCAGGCTGACGTCGGCCTCGGCGAGCACCTCGCTCGCGACATCCTCGGAGACCTCCGCCTCGGTGGCGATCGAGGTCAAGAGGTCGCTTTCGCTGGGTAGGCCGTCCACCATCTCGCTCACACCTCCGCTGCTGCCTTTAGCGCGTCGAGTCGCTGCCGCGCCCGGTCGGCGATCGAGGCGAACTCGTCGCCGATGCCGGTGCCCGCGTAGTCATGCTGCAGGTACTGCCGGCGGCGTAGCGCCGTCCCGCTCATCCCAGTGCCCTGCGCCAGCGCGACCACCAGCCTTGTACGCTGCCCATACCAGCCCAGCTGCGGAAAATCGGTCACCGCCGACCGGGCCGTCTCCCGCCCCCGCTGGGTCAGGTAGTAGTGATGCTGACGTACACGTGTCTCGGTTCGCGTCGAGCGGACAACCACCAAGCCACTGGTGGCCAAGATGCTCATCGCCATGTCCAACGGCTCGTAAGCGCCGAACTTGTACCGCAGCATGGGGATCGCCCGCAGCTCTGGCTCCTCCGAGTCCAGAATCCGGCCCGCGAACTCCAACAGCACCGGCTCTCGACTGCGCTCGAACTCATTGAGCAACTCGTCCGCCAGGTAGTCGGGATACCGAAGCCAGAAGTCGAGCTTCTGCAGCAGTGTCTGAGTGTTGAGCACCCCTACCGCAGTCTCCGGCGCGAACTGGGCACGATCCCGGGGGATCGGCTGGACAGCGGCATCGAGGAGCAGCAAGATTCGGACAGCATCGAAGAACGGGTCCCCATCACCCCCCGTAGCTGCCATGGATCGAAACGTAGCCGATCGATTGGTCGGTGCCTAGACCGCGCTTGGCGGTGTTCGTGGTCCGTGCGTACGGCGCCCCTGGTCGACTGGGGGAGGTCAGCGAGGGCTGGATGGGCAGGCGCCGTGTCGCTCCGCCGGACGGGCACGGCGCAAGGCGCTGGCGGGGCGCCGCGCCGTCCGTGACCGCTACCCTGCCGTCAGGCAGTTGCCGGGTACGCGCGCTTCGGCAATGTTGTCGAACCGTTTGAACAGGCTAGAGGATGTCTCGTGACCCCGGTGCTTGTCCGATAAGGACAATCATCGAGGATGCCTGGGTGCAGGTGATCACCGCAGCCCGCCCGGAGCTGATCTTCCCGGTCACCGGTCTGCAGCCGGCCCAGTTCCGGCTGCTGGTCCGCCTGGTCGCCGAACGAGGCGGTGACGCCATCGCTGACGGCCGGCCGGGCCGGCAGTTGGCCCTGGACCTGCCGGATCGGGTGCTGCTGGTGGCCACGTACTGGCGTACCAACCTGACCATGCGCCAGATCGGCCCGCTGTTCGGCGTCTCGCACTCCGCCGCCCACCGGGTCATCGACACCCTCGCACCGCTGCTGGCCCTCGCCCCGTGCGTCGGCGGGCGGTCGACCAGATCGCCATCGTCGACGGCACCCTGATCCCGACCCGGGACCACCGCCTGGCCGCCCCGAGCAAGAACTACCGCTACTCCACCAACCTGCAGGTCGCCATCGACGCCAGCACCCGCCTGGTCATCGCCGTCGGCGACCCGCAGCCGGGCAACCGCAACGACACCATCGTCTACCGCAGCAGCGGCATCGACCAGAAACTGAACGGGCGGCCGGTCATGGCCGACGGCGGCTACCGCGGCAACCCCGAAGTGATCATCCCGTACCGCAAGCCCGCCGACGGCAGCGAGCTACCCAACTGGAAAGCCGACCTGAACAAGCAGCACCACCGTCCGGGCTCAGGTCGAACACGCCCTGGCCAGGATGAAGTGCTGGAAGATCTTGCGCGACTACCGGCGCGCCGCCCGCACATTGACCGACGCCGCTTCGGGCATCGCCCACCTCCACAACATCGCCCTCGCCGGCTGACCGTCAGTCCGGCGCCGGGCAACGCCTTCACCGAGTTACGAGACGACCCTTAGTGAGATCCTTAGCGGTGAGCTTGCCGCGGTGGGCCATCAGTCCGGCGTAGTCGTCGTCCGGGAAGAGGTTCTCCAGGGTGTCATTCCCAGCCGTAGTCGGCGCTCGACTCGGGCAGTATCGGCGTACGAGATCCAATGCAGAGCCGCGTACGCCAGCAAGTACACAGCAACCATCGACAACAGCGGGCGCACGCGGGCAGCCCGCAGACAAGACGGTAGACACGCTTAGAGTTGATTGACTACGGAGCGTGATGTTGGACGGCGCCCGCAGCCTCCGAAGTGGATTTCGCGCAGCGACATCGTGCCGCAGCGCAACCAGGTCTGGGTACAGTTCGTCCAGCGAACACCTGATCCAGGGAAGGACGCGTGAGCGGGCGGACATGGCTGACTTTAGGAGCTGGTGCACCCTCGGGACGCCCGTACGCATTGCTGGCCACAGCGCCAGAGTTCTCGAGTCGTACGACGACACTACGGGAGTTTCCACCCTCGCCGCCGGTCTGCCGAACGCATACGCTGAGTCCGTGTCGCTCGTGCGGATCGCGGAGCGGCTGGGAAAGGATGCCGTGGCGAGGTTTCTCAGCACCAAGCTGCCCGCCACTGCAATCGCTCGTTCGGGGGACATGGGCGAGATCCTTGCGACGGCCTACCTCCACGAAGAGGGCGGGTATGTGGTCGGTCCGAGCCGGCTCATCCAGCGCGATCATCAAGAGTGGGCGATGCGCGGGGACGATGTGCTCGGGGCGAAGCTCGACCCCGACGGGAAGCCCTACATCGCCAAGGCGGAGGCCAAGAGCCGCGTCAAACTAGACAAGCGCACCGTCACGGAGGCTCGCGAGGGACTGGCGCGCAACAATGAGTTGCCGTCGCCGCACTCGCTTGCCCAGTTCGCCGAACGGCTCCTGTCCACGGCTGACAGCGATGTTGGCGACGCCGTGTACGACATGCAGCTCTTGGACGGTGTTCGTCCTGACCGCGTTGGTCACCTGATGTTCCTCTTCACGAGCAGCGACCCAAGTAAGTGCGTGACGGCGGATCTGCAGGGGTATTCGGGCCGCGTGCCGCAACTGACGATCACGCTTCGAGTTCAAGGCCACCAGGCGTTCATCAAGGAGGCCTACGAGAAGGTGACCGCGGGTGGCCCGTGAGGCGCCAGAACTGGCGGAAAACCTGAGGGCGGCCACGGATGCCGGCTTCCGCGGGCGTCTACTGGCCCAAGGGCAAGCCCAATCGATGATTCGCCGCGCTGGCGTCTTGCCGCCGGACGCGCCCCAGTTCAGTCCCTTCCTGGACGCCGACTTGCTCCACTACGGGTATGCCATGCTGTCCACCAGCCTCGACTTGTTAGAAGCCTCGGCCGATGACGTGACCGGGCAGATCACCCTCGCGAGCCGTGGGTTCATTCAGAGTTCCTACGCCATTGAGGCCGCCATCCGGAATGCGGCGCCAGGAGCGGATCTCGTCTTTCACGGGCTGGTCGCCGGCGCGGCCAGCCATCTCGGTGGCTATGCTGCACGGGCGTTTTCGCTGATCCAGGCGAGCCAGGGATCGGGCTGGCTGACTCCGATGGAGCTGACGCTGGCGGACCTTCTGACGCGCGACTTGAGCTCCATCGAGCAGCGGACTCAGTCGCTGCGGTCCTCGCCTCAGGTCTCGGATGAAGCTCTGCTCGCGGCCTTCACCGCGGCAAACGGCGAGGCGGACGACGAGACTGCTTCGGACCAGGTCGGCCCCGTTGTCTTACTCCTGAGTGAAAGCTACCTTTCGGCGGTCTCGGCCGCCTTGTTCTCGATCGAGATCGGCCGTCGAGATCTGCTCGATGTTGCTCTTGAAGAGCTTCGGCTCGGTGAGCAGGCGTCCTCGGACGTGAGTGCCCCCGGACCGTGGTGGGTCTACCGCCTTACCCGGCTTCTCCTGGGGGACCTGTTCGACACCAGCCTCGAGACCAACATCCCGGACGAACCACCGCCCGGGGCTGCTGAGCGCGTCGAACGGTGGCGTTTTCTCCGGCGCACCTTTGTCGCGTCGCTGCTGGCGCGTGAACGCTCCGAGATCGACCTGTGGCCCTCGCAGTTGCACGTCGTCGACCGGATCTTCCAGGACCAGCGGGATCTCGTCGTCGCGCTGCCGACCAGCGCGGGGAAAACCCGAATCGCCGAGCTGTCGATCTTGGCGTGTCTCGCGCAACATCGACGGACGGTCTACGTCACCCCGCTGCGCGCCTTGTCCGCCCAGACCGAGCACATTCTCGCGAGGACCTTCTCGCCGCTGGGAATCCGCGTCTCCTCTCTCTACGGGAGCATGGGGACAAGCGACGTCGACGAGGACACCCTGCGATCCAGCGAGATCGTCGTGGCGACCCCGGAGAAGCTGGATTTCGCGCTTCGATCCGACCCGTCCGTGCTGGATGACGTCGGCCTCGTCGTCCTAGACGAGGGGCACATGATCGGAGCCTCTGAGCGTGAGGTCCGTTACGAAGCCCAGATCCAACGGCTGCTACGTCGTACAGACGCCGCGACCCGCCGCATCCTGTGCCTCTCGGCCGTATTTCCCTCCGGGAGCGAACTCGACGACTTCGTCGCATGGATCACCGACGACGAGCCGGACGGCCTGCACCGCGAGTCCTGGCGGCCAACGGAACAGCGCTTCGGTCTCGTCGAGTGGCGCAAAGATCACGCACGGCTGACTATCACTCTCGGACCTGATCAGCCTTTCATTCCCCGCTACTTCGAGACGAAGAAGCCGGGCGGCCGGCGCCGAAAGATGTTCCCGGCCAGCCAGCGCGAACACGTTATCGCCACAGTGTGGCGTCTGGTCGAGGAAGGCCAGACCGTCCTGGTCTTCTGCCCCCAGCGGAACTGGGTGGAGCCGTACGCCGGCGCCATCATCAAGCTCCACGAGCAAGGTCTCGTTTCCTCCGTGCTTCCGCCTGACGTGGACCTGAGTGACGCGCTTGCCGTGGGCGCCGAGTGGTTCGGCGCCGACCACCCCATCCTGGGGTGTCTTGAGCTGGGCGTGGCCATCCACCACGGAGCACTACCCGGGCCTTTCCGGCGCGAGGTCGAGCGACTCCTCCAGCGGGGCAGCCTGAAGGTCACCATTGCCTCACCGACCCTCGCCCAAGGATTGAACCTGTCCGCCTCGGCGGTCCTATTCCACGGGCTTCGGCGCGGCAGGGACCTACTCAAGGGGTCCGAGTTCGCGAACGTGATCGGGCGAGCAGGCCGCGCATTCGTCGATACCGAGGGGCTTGTTCTTTACCCCATCTTCGAGCCCACCCAGGCACGTCGGCGGGAATGGCTCGAACTTACGCAAGGCGACGGCGGCAAGGCATTGCGGTCCGGACTCATCGAAATCGGTGTCGCCCTGCTGCAAAGGATGTACGCCTCACAGGGGCTCACTTCGGTTGAGCCCCTACTCGCGTACGTCACCGGCGGGCCGGACTGGTCCCTGCCCGTCGTGTCTCACGAGACCGACGAGAGGCGCGCTGCCGCAGCTGAGAGTTGGCAGGAGAACCTCGCGCTGCTCGACATCGGGATCCTGAGCATCGTCGGGGACGGCGACCAGGACATTGTCGCTGACGCCGCGACACAGATCGTCGCCGATGCCCTGCGCGATTCGCTGTGGGAACGTCAACTCCGCCGCTTTGAGAACAGTCGGTCAGCGGCCGCCGTACGGGAACTCGTCTACAGCCGGACCAGGCACCTGTGGCGGACAGCCACGCCCTCCCAGCGTCGCGGCTGGTTCCTGGCTGGGCTAGGGGCAGACGCCGGGACCGAACTCTCCCAGATGTCCGGACACATCATCGCCTTGGCGGGCCAGGCCGAGACCGCCATCCTCGAAGGAGATTACGAGTCGGCCGCCGACCTGCTCCTGGCGATCGCCGAGACGGTGTTCGCGGTCGAAGTCTTCGAACCTGAGACGAAGCTCGGCAACTGGCAGAACGTCTTGCGGCACTGGGTCCGCGGGTCTGCCCTCAGCAACGTCGTCGGCGACCGCGTCGAGGTAGCGCAGTTCATCGAGTCCGACGTGATCTACCGGTTAGTCTGGGGAATGGAGGCCGCCAAGGTCTACGAGGCCGCCCAAAATAACGCCGACGCCGACGCCTTGTTGGGCACTGCGGTCACCGCCATCGAGACGGGAACGTTCAACCGGGCTGCCTCGATCCTCATCCGCTCCGGCTTCGACCACCGTCTTGCAGCAATATCGGCGGTCACGAACACCGGCGCCACATTCGACTCCACGGTTGGAATGCGGCAGTGGATCGACGACCTCGACCCCGCGTACGCGCTCAGCGAGGACTGGCCGACACCCGAGTCCCGGTCAGCCTGGGAAGCATTCGTGAATCCGTCGCGGACGCGACGCTCGCGTCGATGGAGCCGCCAAACCGAGGACTTGCAGAATGTCACCTGGTACGGGGAGGCGCCGGACCCGGACACGTGGCTGCGCGTGACTGACGCCGGCCCAGACAAGATCGAGATCTGGTCCACGGGCTTCGACCTGCTCGGCGAAGCAGCCATTCACCTTGATCGCGAGCGGCAAGGCGTCTTGCGTGCTCGGCGACACCGCACTGACACCGGGATCCGCCTGCGTTATCGCGGCCCAGGCGACCTACTCCCGGACGACAAGCGTTAACACAGAACCCGTACGCCGACAGGCATCTGCTCTAACCGCCGTCTGTCTTGAAGCAGTGAACCGCGCTGCCGCTCCGCCAACGACCAGCAGGTCTTACGTTCCACGCCCGACAGCAGCCCCTCCACGAACTGCCCGGCGCTCCGACGTGGCTCCGCCCGCACGAACCGGCCAGCGACATGCGTCACCGCCTCGTTCAGGATGACCCGCCACCGATCACTGTCTACGCTGTGGCCCGCGGCCACCGCACGATCTTCGGTTGTCCTCACAAACCATCGATGATCAACGCGGTGGCCGTCCTCATACCCACGCCACGCCCAACGCCGAAGCCAAGTGACGTTGGAGTATTAGGGCAGCTCTTGGTCGGGCCCTCCGACCTTACCCGAGTCATGCGGCGTATCGAACGATCGTTCCCCAATTAAGACGGTCGTGAGACTGCTATTCCCGCCAGGGGTAAGCGTTACATCCACAAACTCAGTAGGGTCGAAGTCCGCTGGCAGTTCTGGCCATGACTGAACTACGACGTTGGGCGTAGTCTGCCGTGTCAGTCCGAGCGGTATCTCTTGGCCCGCAATCCGGACTGTCAGCTCTGCCTCGGCGACAAGTGGACCAGGTCCACTTTCTATTGCCGCCCGGACAGAAGCCAGTTCCCCTGCCGGGACCTTGATGGTCATGCTTGACAACGTGCTCTGAACGCTTTCGCCTGCCAGTAGGCGGCGGGCGCTCGCGATGCTGCCCAGCTCTTCGTCAGTGAATGACTCGGGGATCGGAAAGTATATGCCTGTGGCGCGTTGGATATCGTCCAGTGCGCGGACCAGGGCGAGATGCTCATCAATCCCTGGCGCAATCGCTTTGTCAATTGGCGTAGGCGGGCTCGCTTCTTTTCCGTCAATTAGCAGTACGGCAGAGTGAGGAGGGCGAACCTGGGACATGAATTGCAAGACCGGCAACACCGTGCTCGGGAGCGCATTCACTGGACGGTTGTAGCTAAAGTGTGCCTTGATCTTCATATCCCCCGCGTCGAGACGTAGTGCAACCTCCACCGTTTGAGTGGCATCCGTTAGCCTCAAATCGGCACCCCTGGCACCGACGTTCCTGCTCTTCGGCACGAGGTGTAGCTGGCCGACCGCACGACCGCTCTCGTCGAGGATTCGCCACTGTGCGGTGAAGCCGGTGGCTTCTGTCGCTGCCGGGCCTAGGCGGATTTCGCCGCCGGAAAAGCTACCTCCCAGACCGGCCGGCATATCGACTTCTAACCGCTTCACGAACTCGCTGACGACAATGGAGGGAGTACCGTAGTCAAACGTCTTCCGCAACGCGGCCGCCGCCGCCCTACCCTCGTCTGAATCCGGAAAAGCAAAGGAGGCATTAACTTTGATAGGTCTTTCATGTTCTGCCCCGACGTACTTGGGCCACACCGATACGGAGGTCACTCCATCTTTGTCAACGGCTAGACCAAAGGAGTAGTGCGGATCGAGCTGATTGGCACGAGTGGAGAGTACCTTCATTCTATCTAGAGCATCGGGCACGCCTCTTGTCAGCGCAGCCTGCTCCTGTGCGAGCTCCCTTAGCACCTCGACGACTTCGTCGTTGGTGCCGTCTAGGTAGTGCCGGTAAATGTCAGGATGGGACGCCATGTGGTCGTTCAACCACGTGAGCCCTAGCCAGTGGCACTCAAAGGAATAGGCGGCCGCAAGCGTGTCGAACCACTCTATTTCGTTTGGGGTGGGGTCGATTGGCACAACCAGATTCCATACCGAAGGGCTATGGTTGGCTGCATTCCTCAGTGAATTCCTCACCTGTTGACGGCGAGCCGCGCCCAACCGGCCTGTGAAGCTCTTCATCTCGAAGATGATTGGACCGCTTTCGGCGGGCACTTGAACGTCTCTCCCGCCGTCGCCGCCGGCCCCATCAATACGCTGGACGTTGGGGTGGAGACGGCTCACCAGGACGGAGCAAATTTCTTCGAAAGTAGCTGGGTCCAGATTGTCCCAGTTGACCCTGTTCAATGGCATTGCTTCCCCCTCGACGCCGAGCCAGGAGCCAGTTAGAGCCAGTTAGGCCCAGTTAGAGCAGCTTGCCGAATTGACCTCTTAAGAATCAAGGCGGCCCCAAGCGGGCCGCGCCGGCCGCGCTCGGCCTGTTGGCGGCGCAAGCGCCGGCATCGGCCGGCGCACCGGCCAATAAAGGGCATGCCTCCGGCGGGGGCCAGACGACTCCGAGATGGAGTTGCCGAACGGTTCCGGTTCGTGGGTGGTGGAATGCCATTCCGCCAGCCACCGACCCAGGCAAGCCGAGCAGACCAGGGCCAGGGTGCCAAGGTCGTTCGTCCGTCAGGGCGCTCCACCTTGGCACCCTGGCCCTGGCCCACTCCACGGAGCGTGGGTCGGCGGGAGACAGTGAGGATGGTGGGGTGGGTCGCCGGGTTGGTCTGACTCACCGGCAGACCGACGGTTGCTGTCCTCATCCCGATTCGTCGGCCGGCTCGGTGGCCCCGGCAGCTGCATGTCACCGGTCAGGCGTCGTGACCTGATAGGAGCCTGTGCGAGAGGCGCCCACCACTGTGTTGTCCGTACGGCCTGACCGGTGACGTGTCCACGGATCTCGACGCAGACGAGAAGGGCGGACCTCACCAGCATGGCAGCCAAGAAGCGATCAGTTATCGGTGGCGTCGACACCCGCCGGGACACGCACCACGCCGCCGTGATCGACAGCACCGGCGGGCTCCTAGGCGGCGCCGAGTTCCCCTCGACCACCGCCGGCTACGCGGATCTGCTGGCCTGGATCCGCTCGATCGGGCGGGTATCGGCCGTGGGTGTGGAGGGCACCGGCAGCTACGGCGCCGGCCTGGCCCGCTACCTGACCAGCAAGAAGGTGACAGTCGTGGAGGTGGACCGGCCGGACCGCCGCGCCCGCCGCGCCAAGGGCAAGTCCGATCCGATCGATTGCCATCGCCGCCGCCCGCGCGACCCTCGCCGGCACCGCCATGGGCACCCCGAAAACCCGCACCGGACCGGTCGAGGCCATCCGCGCCCTTAGGGTCGCCCGTCGAGGAGCGGTCAAGGCCCGCACCGCCGCCTTGAATCAGATGCGCGGCCTGGTCGCCGCAGCCCCCGAGGCCCTGCGAGCCCACCTGACCAAGCTCAGCGCCGCCACGCTGGTCAACCGTTGCACCAGCCTGACCTACGACCCGGCCAAACTTCACGAGCCGGAGCACGCCACCGCCGCCGCCCTTGCCGGACTCGCCCGCCGGGTCACCGCCCTCACCGACGAGATCACCACCCTCGACCGACAGGTGGCACCCATCGTCACGCAGGCAGCGCCCCGCACCAGCGCCCTGTTCGGCGTCGGCCCCGACGTCGCTGCCCAGCTGCTCACCACCGCCGGCGACAACCCCGACCGACTCCACTCCGAAGCCGCCCTGGCCCACCTATGCGGCGCAGCACCCATCCCCGCCAGCTCCGGCCGGGTGCGCCGCCACCGCCTCCACCGAGGAGGCGACCGCGGCGCCAACCACGCCCAAAGCCCGCACCACACCGCCAACCCACGACAGCCCAGCAGCACTCACCGCCTGAACCGCAACGAAGAATCACGCCTCAACCGCGAAACACCACTCCCGGGGACTTGACCCGGTACGCCGGCCGTCGGCGGATCGCTGCCAAGTCCTCGTCACTGATGGTCACGGGTTGACGGTAGACGACTGCCACAATTGGCGACCGGACCGCTTGCGCAGGTCGGCGTGCCATCAGACGCAACGCTGGTTGCCTTCGGACGGTGCTCAGCGCGTACAGCCATCCGTAAAGCCAAGGACGGCGGCGGTGGCCGACGACGTCCGACAACCACGGACGGGCTGAACAGGGGCGCGACGGCCTGACCAGCCATCTGCGATCTTCTTCTAATCCGGAGGCCGGCATGGGCCATCCGTGGGCCAGCAAACCGTGGCTTGCAGCGGGCACGAGACGCAACGGGCCGGGCACCGTCCGCAGGCGTTTCTGGCATCACGACCGCTTGAGCACGCTCGTCCAAACTGCAGCAGTCCTCATCCAGTCCTCAAGTTGTGCGCGCCGGTGCATCATGAGGCGGTGGATGGAGGAGTGCGGCTGCGCCGGGACACGGCGAAAGTGCGCAGGAACTACCTGTTCGTGGCCTTCATCGGTGCCAGCGGCTGGGGCGCGGCCCGGTACTCCGACGCGGACCCGAACTCTGCCTTCACCAACACCGGACCCTTCAAGTACGTCGGCGCGGCTTTCTTCCTCGTCGCCGCCTGCGCCCTGGCCTCTCTCCTCTGGCCCTTCGCTATCAACGTCGACGACGACGGATGAGGGAGTGTCAAGTTAACGGCTGATCTTGGTTGTTGAGGTGGTCAGTGGTTGGCCGGGGTGAGCCGGCCCTCGAAGGCGATCTGGAACGCGTTCAGGGGTGCTTTCCAGCGCATGGTCCAGCGCCGGCGGCCGGC
>NZ_JAGPYL010000087.1:0-29219 GCF_018070095.1 Micromonospora sp. U56 | reverse complement strand
GCCCGGTACGCCCTACCGGGGCGGCCCGGACCTGGCCAGCACCGTCTACGGCGGCACCGAGGGGCCCGGCTTCGCCACGGTCTCCTTCCCGGCCGGCAACCCGCTGGAGAACTCCGGCTCGCTGACCGGGCACATCCTGGCCCAGGGCTGGGCCGACACGCCCGCCGAACGGTCCCGCACCACCCGGGTGGTGGTCGTCCTGGCGGCCTCGCTGGGGCTGCTGGTGGCGATCAGCGTGCTGGTCGTCCTGCTCGCCAACGACGCCATGGACGGCCTGGTGGGCAACATCCTGAACAAGTGAACGCGGGCGGTTCCGGGCCACGCCGTCCGGTCCGTGGCCGTACGCGGGGCGAGGGTGAGCCCGCCCACTACCCCCTCGCGATCGACTGGCGGCGTCGCCGGACCGCCGTACACTTGTGGAGATCACTGACCCGGCGCGCGTGGTGCGCGCCCATGGGCGATCTTGCGGGCGATTCGGCGGCGTGCAGCCGCAGCGGGCCATCGCGAAGATGCGCCCCGCTCGAAAGGCATTTCTTGACCACCTTCGCTGACCCCGGCACCACTCCGTCCGTCCTCGACCCGACCGTCGGGGACACCCCCGCCGCCGACGTCGACTTCGCCGACCTCGGCCTGCCCCGGCCGCTGGTCGAGGCGCTCGCCCGACAGGGCATCACCACCCCGTTCGAGATCCAGCGGGCCACCATGCCCGACGCGCTCGCCGGCCGGGACGTGCTCGGCCGGGGCCAGACCGGCTCCGGCAAGACCCTCGCCTTCGGGCTGCCGCTGATCGCCCGGCTCGCCGACCGCAACCGGGCCCGTCCGCTGCACCCCCGGGCCCTGGTGCTGGTCCCCACCCGGGAACTCGCCATGCAGGTCAACGACGCCCTGATGCCGCTCGGCAAGGCCGTCGGCATCTTCCTCAAGACCGCCGTCGGCGGGGTGCCGTACGACCGGCAGATCGACGCGCTGCGCCGTGGCGTGGAGATCGTCGTGGCCACCCCGGGCCGGCTCGGCGACCTGATCAACCGGGGCGTGTGCCACCTGGACGACGTCGAGGTGACCGTACTCGACGAGGCCGACCAGATGGCCGACATGGGCTTCCTACCCGAGGTGACCGAGCTGCTGGCGAAGACGCCGGCGGGCGGCCAGCGGCTGCTCTTCTCGGCCACCCTGGACGGTGACGTGGACTCGCTGGTCAAGCGGTTCATGACCGACCCGGTGACCCACTCGACCGCCCCGTCGACCGCGTCGGTGTCCACCATGGACCACCACATGCTGCTGATCCCGCCGCACGACAAGTTCGCGGTGGCGGCGTCCATCGCGGCCCGCGACGGCCGGACCATGCTCTTCGCGCGCACCCAGCTCGGCGTCGACCGGCTGGTCGAGCAGCTCGCCGCGGTGGGCGTACGGGCCGGTGGCCTGCACGGTGGCAAGACCCAGCGGATGCGTACCAAGACACTGGCCGAGTTCCGTGAGGGCCGGATGAACGTCCTGGTCGCCACCGACGTGGCCGCCCGGGGCATCCACGTCGACGGGGTCACCCTGGTGCTGCACATCGACCCGCCGAAGGACCCGAAGGACTACCTGCACCGCGCGGGCCGTACCGCCCGGGCCGGCGAGTCCGGCGCGGTGGCGACCCTGGTGCTGCCCAAGCAGCGCCGCACCACGCTGGCCATGATGGAGAAGGCCGGCGTCGCGCCGGCCGAGACCCGGGTCCGCGTCGGCGACCCGGCCCTGGCCGAGCTGACCGGTGCCCGCGAGCCCAGCGGGGTCCCGGTTCGCGAGGAGCCGGAGCCGCGCCGCGCCGCCGGGCAGCGCCGCTACGGCGACCGCCCGGACCGGGGCGAGCGGCGTTACGGCGACCGGCCGGCCGGCGAGCGCCGGTTCGGTGACCGGGACGGGCGCGGCGAGCGCTTCGGCGAGCGCCGCTTCGACCGCCCGGCGGGCGAGCGTTCCTTCGGCGACCGGGGCCAGCGCGGCTTCGACGGCCGCAGCGACCGCCCCGCGGGCGAGCGTTCCTTCGGCGACCGGGGCCAGCGCGGCTTCGACGGCCGCAGCGACCGCCCCGCGGGCGAGCGTTCCTTCGGCGACCGGGGCGACCGGGGCTACGCCGACCGCCCCCAGGGCGAGCGGCGCTACGGCGACCGGGACGGGCGCGGCGAGCGCTTCGGCGAGCGACGCTTCGACGGCCGGGGCGACCGCCCGGCCGGCGACCGCCCGGCCGGCGACCGGGGCCAGCGCGGCTTCGGCGACCGCACCGACCGGCCGGCCGGCGAGCACCGCTACGGCGACCGCGGCGAGCGCTTCGGCGACCGGCCGCAGGGCGAGCGGCGCTTCGGCGGCGAGCAGCGCGGCACCGAGCGCCGGGGCGGGTTCCGCCCCGAGGGCCGGGGCGGCGACGACCGGCCGCGCGACGACCGGCGTGGCTTCGGCGGTAGGCCGCCGGCGCGTACCCACTGATCCGTCCGACCACCCGGAACGCCGTCGCGGAGCTCGCGCTCCGCGGCGGCGTTTCCGCATGCGCTGCCGGTGTCGGCCGGCTGGCGTAACGTCCGCATCATGCCGAGGTCACTCTTCTGGAGCCGGACGGACATCGCCGGTGCCGAGCACGCCGTCCTCGACGACGGCCCCGGGTTCGTCGCGCACGGCACCCAGGTCGCCGTGGACCCCATCGGATGGACGTGCCGCTACCAGCTGACCGCCGGCGCGGACGGGGCCACCAGGTCGCTGGAGGTGACCGCCGAGGGGGCGGGCTGGTCGCGGCGGGTGCGGCTGGAGCGCGGCGCGGACGGCTGGCGGGTGACCACCGCCGAGCAGGGCGACCTCGACGCGGCGCTGCGGGCCGCCGGGCAGCCACCGGCCGGGCTGCCGGGCGCCGACGACCCGGACCGGCTGTACGACGCCCTCGACGTCGACCTGAGCGGGTCGCCGCTCTTCAACGCCCTGCCGGTCCGGCGGCTGGGCCTGACCGGGGCGACGCCGGATCTCCCGCACACGGTCACCGTGGCGTGGGTGCTGGCGCCGAGCCTGGAGGTGGTCCCCGCCGAGCAGGTCTACACCCCGCTCGGGCCGGGGCGGGTCCGGTTCGCCAGCGACGGCTTCCGGGCCGAACTGACCCTCGACGCCGACGGCCTGGTGCTGCACTATCCCGGGCTGGCCGAGCGGGTCGACGCCCGCTGAGCCGGCCGGTTCAGGCCGGCCAGGCGCCGCTGTCGAGGAACCGTTCGATCGTGGCCAGGTGCGGGGCCAGGTCCAGCCCCTGCGCGGACACCCAGGCGTCGTCGTAGTAGGTGCGGGCGTACCGGTCGCCGGCGTCGCAGATCAGGGTGACCACCGAGCCGGTCCGCCCGGCGGCGAGCATCTCGGCGATCAGCCCGAAGGCGCCCCAGAGGTTGGTGCCGGTGGAGCCGCCGACCCGGCGGCCGAGCACGGCCGAGCCGGCGCGCATGGCGGCCAGCGAGGCGGCGTCCGGGACCTGGGTCATCCGGTCCACCACCGAGGGCAGGAAGGACGCCTCGACGGTCAGCCGGCCGATGCCCTCGATCCGGGAGCCGCGCCCGGTGCGCACCGACCAGTCGGCGGCCTGCCAGGCCGGGTAGAACGCCGAGTTCTCCGGGTCGACCACGCAGAGCTTGGTGGGCAGCCGCCGGTAGCGGGCGTACCGGCCGATGGTGGCGCTGGTGCCGCCGGTGCCGGCGCCCACCACGACCCAGGCCGGGATCGGGTGCCGCTCCAGCGAGAGCTGCGCGTAGATCGACTCGGCGATGTTGTTGTTGCCCCGCCAGTCGGTGGCCCGCTCGGCGTAGGTGAACTGGTCCATGAAATGCCCGCCGCTGTCCTCGGCCAGCCAGCGCGCCTCGATCACCACCTTGGCCGGGTCCTCGACCAGGTGGCAGCGCCCGCCGTGGAACTCGATCTGGGCGATCTTCTCGGGTGAGGTGGAGGCGGGCATCACCGCCACGAACGGCAGCTCCAGCATCCGGGCGAAGTACGCCTCGGAGACCGCCGTGGAGCCGGAGGACGCCTCGATGATGGTGGTCTCCGGGCCGATCCAGCCGTTGCAGAGCCCGTAGAGGAAGAGCGAGCGGGCCAGCCGGTGCTTGAGCGAGCCGGTGGGGTGGACCGACTCGTCCTTGAGGTAGAGGTCGATCCCCCAGGCCCGGGGCAGCGGGAAGGGCAGCAGGTGGGTGTCGGCGGAGCGGTTGGCGTCCGCCTCGACCGTGGCGATCGCCTCGGTCACCCAGATCCGGCTGGCCTCGTCGCACCGGTCGAGATGAGTCACGCCGGCAACGTTACAAGTGAGCTCAGCTCCCGTCCGGCCCGACCCGGTGCCGCTGCCGGCGCTGCCCGGCCCGGCCGACGGCCCGGACCACCGGGGTCAGCGCGAGCGCCAGCCGCGGCAGCGCGTCCAGCAGCCGTACCTGCGCGCCGCGCCAGCGGGGCAGGCTGACCACCGGGCGGGGGTGGCGGGCCAGCCGGGCGGCCCGCGCCGCGACCCGCTGCGGGGTCAGCATCGTCCCGGTGAAGGAGGCCAGCGCCCCCGGGTCGTCGAGCCGGTCGTGCAGCATCGGCGTCCAGATCCCGTCCGGGCACAGGCACGACACGTGTACGCCGGTCAGGCCGGCCATCCGCAGGTCGGCCAGGGTGCCGAGGCTGAACGCCAGCAGCGCGTGCTTGCTGGCCGCGTAGACGGTCTCGCCGGGCGCGGCGATCAGCCCGGCGAGGGAGACGACGTTGAGCACGTGCCCGTGCCCCTGCGCGCGCATCACGGCCAGCGCGGCCAGGGTGCCGGTCATCGCGCCGAGCGCGTTCACCTCGACCACCCGTCGCCGGGTCGCCGCGTCGTGCTCCCAGGACGGCCCGGTGACCAGGATGCCGGCGTTGTTGACCCAGAGCCCGAGCCCGCCGGCCGTCCCGCCGGCCGCCTCGGCGGCGACCTCGGCGCAGGCTGCCTCGTCGCGCACGTCCAGCGCCCGGGACCAGCCACCGAGCGACGCGGCGGCGGTGGCGGCCGCGCCGGCGTCCAGGTCGGTCAGGAGTACAGCCCAGCCGTCGGCGTGCAGCGCGGCGGCGATGGCCCGCCCCAGGCCGCCGGCCGCACCGGTGACCACGGCGGCGCCGCGTACGGGGGTCGTCATCGGCGCAAGGTATCGCCGCCGGGCGGGCGACGCCAGAGCCGGACGGTCAGCTCCCCGGCGACCCGAGCGGCTGGGGGCGGTTCTCCCACTTGGTCGACAGCGCGATGCCGGTGCGGGTGGACGCCACGCCCGGGGTGCGGTTGAGCCGCACGATCAGCGCCTCCAGCTCGGCGATCGTGCCGACCCGCGCCTTGAGCAGGAAGGACTCGACGCCGGCCATGAAGTAGCAGGACTCGATCTCGGGCATCTGGCGGAACGCCTCCAGCACGTCGTCGGTGTCCCCGCCGGAGTCCTCGACGATGCCGATCAGCGCGGTCACGCCGAGCCCGACCGCCTCCGGCTCCACCTCCGCCCGGTACGCCCGGATCACGCCGCCGGACTCCAGCTTGCCGACCCGCTCGTGTACGGCCGGGGCGGAGAGGCCGACCTGCCGGGCGAGTTCGGCGTACGACAGTCGGGCGTTGCCGCGCAGCAGGTCGACGAGGCTCAGGTCGATGGCGTCCACGGAAGGTGACCCTAGCCGCCCGGGCGTAACGTCGGGCGGCCGGCACCCGTTGAACATGACAACACGTAACTATTTGCAGACTCAGCGTGATGGAGGCCGGACCCGGGTAATATTTCCTAACTTCCCACTCAGTGCGTTTTTCGCGTTTGGCGGACAGGCCAGGTCGCTGGTGCTGTAATTGCCATACGTCCCTCATGACGGCTCTGGGCTCGCACCGGCCGGGGGCAGTGTGTTCAGCCGGGGGCTTCGTCGACGCGAGGAGGGGGCTGTGGACACTGGAGATCGCCTGCTGACACCGGGTGAGGTCGCCGCGTTGTTTCGGGTTGACCCGAAGACTGTGACGCGTTGGGCGGCGGCCGGCCGGATCGGCAGCATCCGGACTCCAGGCGGGCATCGCCGGTTTCGGGAATCCGAGGTGCGGGCCCTGCTGGAAGGGGAGGGCATGCTGGACGAGGGGGAAGACATCGGCAAGCCGCGCAATGTCGGTCCCGCCGCCTCGACCGGACCGGGGCCGGCCAACGCCGGGATGTACTGAATGGTGCGAGACGGATCGCGGGCCGGCCGACAGGTCCGGTCCGCGCCCGTCTGAGGCGAGATTCCGCTCCGCTACGACCGGTCGGCGGCCAACTGCCCCGACCACCGCCGGAACAACGTGTGCGGCACGCCGAGCGCGTCCAGCACCTTGCCGGCCACGAAGTCGACCAGCTGCTGTGCGGTGGCCGAGGCGCCGGAGCCGTAGAAGCCCGGACTGGCCGGCAGCACCACCGCCCCGGCGTCGTGCAACACGATCAGGTGTTCCAGGTGGCTGCGGGTCACCGGCGTCTCCCGGGGCACCACCACCACCGGCCGGCGCTCCTTGAGGTTGACCTCGGCCGCGCGCTGCAACAGGTCCTTGGAGAGCCCGATGGCGATGCCGGCGCAGGCGGCCGTGCTCGCCGGCACCACCGCCATCCCGCGTACCCGGTAGGACCCGCTGCTGGGGCCGGCGGCGATGTCACCGGCCGGCCAGTGCCGCACGTCGGCGTCGGCGAGGTCCCGACCCAGCCAGGCGGCCAGGTCCTCGGCCCAGTGGCCGTCCCGGAACGGGCGGCCGGTCTCGTCGAGCACGGTCAGCCGGGCGGCCCGGGAGACGATCAGGTCCACCGGCTCGCCGGCGTCGAGCAGCCCGTTGACGACCGCCGCCGCGTACGGGGTGCCGGACGCGCCGGAGACCCCGACCACCCATGGTTCGCGCATGTCGTCCAGCCTGCCTGGTCGCCGCCGCGCCCCGCCCGGCGACCCCCCGACCGCTGCGCTACGTGTCGCCGGGGCACCCCGCTGTGCGCGGGGACGGCGGGAGCGCGGCGGACCTGCCATGCTGCCGTCGGCGGCCCACGCCGCAGGGGAAGGGATCGAGCCATGGTCGAGGAGGCGCTCCGGTCGCTGCGGGCCGCGTGCCCGATCCCGGCCCGGCTCTCGCCGTACGCGGACCCGGTGCAGGAGTGGCTGTTGGACCGGCTGCCCCGGCTGGGCGTACCACTCGACTCCAGCGCCCGGGAGCGGCTGGACCGGGCCGGCTTCGCCCGGTACGCGGGCCGGCTCTACCCGGACGCCACCGAGCCGGACCTGCGTACCCTGGCCGCCCTGTTCACCTGGTTCTTCCTGGTCGACGACGCCTGCGACGGGCCGGACCGGCTCGCACCGGAGCAGATCAGGGCGCTGCGGGCCGGGGCCTTGAGCCTGCTGCGGGACGGCCCACGCCGACGGCATCCCGGGTTCGGCGGACCGCTGCGCCGGCTGCTGGTCGACGCCTGGCGGGTGCCCCGACGCCGGATGCCGGCCCGCTGGCGGCTGCGCTTCGCCGACGCGGTCGCCGACCACCTGGACGGCACGTGGCGGGAGTCGGTCGCCAAGGACCTCGGTCGGCGCCCCTCGGTGGCCGAGTACGTGCAGCTGCGCCGGGCGACGTCGGCGGCGTACGTCTCGTACCCGCTGATCGAGTTCGCCACCGGGCGGCCGTTGCCGGACCCGGTCTACCACCATCCGGCGCTGCGCCGGATCGGTGAACTCGGCAACGACCTGCTCTCCTGGTACAACGACCTCGCCTCGCTGGAGCGGGACCGGGCCACCTCGGGCGGGCACAACCTGGTCCTGGCGGTGGCCGGCGAGCGGCGGGTGCCGCTGGACACCGCCGTGGACCTGATCGCCGAGCGCTGGCGGGCGGCGATGGACCGCTTCGTCGCGCTCCGCGCCGACGTGCCGTCGTTCGGCCCCGCCCTGGACCCGGCCGTCACCACCCACCTCGACGGCGTCGCCAACGCCGTCCGCGGCACGCTCGACTGGACCCTCGAAAGCGCCCGCTACCCCACCCTCTGACCCCGCCTCCGCCTCCGCCTTTTCAGCCGCACTTTCACGGAAAGAGTGGTCTCGGCGCGTGGAATGGCCACTCTTTCCGTGAAAGTGCGCGGATCGTGGCGGGGTGGCGGGGGTGGCGGGGGTGGCGGTCGGTCAGGGGTGGAGGTGGAGGCGGATGGTGAGGTCGAGCAGGGCGAAGAGGAAGAGGGCGATGCCGACGAAGCCGTTCGCGGTGAAGAACGCCCGGTTGACCTTGCTCAGGTCGGTGGGGCTGACCACCACGTGCTGGTAGCCGAAGGCGACGGCGGTGAACGCCAGGCCGATCCACCACAGCCAGCCGAAGCCGACCAGCGCGCCGAACCAGATGAACAGCGCGAAGGTGACCACGTGCGCGACGGTGGAGGCGTGCAGCGCGAAGCGCAGCCCGTACCGGGCCGGGACGCTGTGCACGCCGATCTCCCGGTCGACGTCGGCGTCCTGACAGGCGTAGATCAGGTCGAAGCCGCCGATCCAGAGCCCCACCGCCGTGCCGAGCAGCCAGGCCGGCCAGGAGCCGTCGAGGGTGCCGGTGACCGCGAGCCAGGCGCCGACCGGGCCGACCGCCTGGGCGATCGCCAGGATGGCGTGCGGCCAGTTGGTGAACCGCTTGCCGTAGGGGTAGACGACCAGCGGGATCACCGCGAGCGGCGCGAGCACCAGGCAGAGCGGGTTGAGCAGCGCGGCGGCGGCCAGGAAGACCACCAGCGCGACGGCCGCGCCGGTCCAGGCCGTGCGCACGCTCACCGCCCCGGTGACCAGCTCCCGGTTCGCGGTACGCGGGTTCCGGGCGTCGATCCGCCGGTCGAGGATGCGGTTGGCGGCCATCGCGAACGTCCGCGCCCCGACCATCGCCACGGTGATCAGGAGCAGGTCGAGCCAGCGCACCCGCCCGCCGTCGACCCGCATCGCGGTCAGCGCCGACAGGTACGCGAAGGGCAGCGCGAAGACGGAGTGTTCGATCGCGACCAGTTTGAGGAACGACTTCACCCGGCCCGGCTTCTCGGCCGGCGCGTCGAGGACCGCCATCAGATCCCGTACTCCTTCCAGCGCTTGTCGACCAGGGAGGCGACCTCCGGCGACATGGTCATCTCCTCCGGCCAGCCCCGGGTGTAGCCCTCGGCGGGCAGCTTGCGGGTCGCGTCGACGCCGGCCTTGCCACCCCAGAACTGCTGGTACGACGAGTGGTCGAGGTGGTCCACCGGACCCTCGGTGAGCAGCAGGTCGCGGGCGTAGTCGACGTTGCCGAAGGCGCGGAAGGCGACCTCGTTGTAGTCGTGCACGTCGCAGTCCTCGTCGACGATCACGATCAGCTTGGTCAGCGACATCAGGTGCGCGCCCCAGATCGCGTTCATCACCTTCTGCGCGTGCTTCGGGTAGCGCTTGCGGATCGACACGATCGCGCAGTTGTGGAACACCCCGGCGGCCGGCAGGTCGTAGTCGACGATGTCCGGGATCAGCAGCTTGAGCAGCGGCTGGAAGATCCGCTCGGTGGCCTTGCCCAGGCCGTGGTCCTCCTGCGGCGGCTTGGAGGTGACGATCGAGTGGTAGACCGGGTCGCGCTGCATGGTCATCGCCTCGATGTGCAGCACCGGGAACGGCTCGACCGGGGTGTAGAAGCCGGTGTGGTCGCCGAACGGCCCCTCGGGCAGCCGCTCGCCGGGCTCCAGGTAGCCCTCGAGCACGATCTGGGCGTGCGCGGGCACCTGCAACGGCACGGTGAGGCAGTCGACCATCTCGACCCGCTCGCCGCGCAGGAAACCGGCGAACAGGTACTCGTCGATGTCGCCGGGGAGCGGGGCGCTCGCCGCGTAGCTGACCACCGGGTCGCAGCCGATGGCGACGGCCACCGGCAGCCGCTGCCCGAGCCGCTCGGCGACGGCGTGGTGCGCGGTGGAGTCCTTGTGGATCTGCCAGTGCATGCCCAGCGTGTTGCGGCTGTGCTGCTGGAGGCGGTAGAGCCCGAGGTTGCGCTTGCCGGTCTCCGGGTGCTTGGTGTGGGTCAGCCCGTAGTTGTGGAAGATCCCGCCGTCCCCGGGCCACACCTGCAGGCCGGGCAGCCGGTTCAGGTCGACGTCGTCGCCGCGGTAGACCACCTGCTGGCAGGGGGCGGTCTTCACCTTGCGCGGCGGCACCGACTTGAGCTGCATGACCTTGCCCAGGCCCTCGCGGATGCCGGACCAGCCGACCGGCAGCTCCGGCTTGACCAGCGCGCCGATCCGGTCGCCGATCTCGTCCAGCGACTCGACGCCCAGCGCCATCGCCATCCGCTTCTCGGTGCCGAAGAGGTTGATCGCCACCGGCATCTCGCCCCGGGTGGGCCGCTCGAAGAGCAGTGCCGGGCCGCCCGCCCGGACGGTCCGGGTGACCACCTCGCTGATCTCCAGCGTGGGGTCGACCGGGACGCTCACCCGCCGCAGCTCGCCCGCGCGCTCCAGCGCCGCGAGGAAGTCCTTGAGATCGGTGTACGGGAAGCCACGAGCCGCCATGCCGCCAGTCTCCCGCACCCCGGGACGCCCCGCCCACGCCGGGTCTCCCCCGGGCGGTGTGCGTCTCCCCGCCCATCCCGACGCACGGACAGCCAGCCGGCGGGCGTCGGCATGGGCGGTCGCCGGCCGGGTAGTCGAGGCGCCGGTCGAGACGGGAGCGGCGATGGGCGACGGGCGGGTACCGGCGGGGTTCTCCGAGCAGCGGGCACAGGTCGGCGACGTGGCGATGAACTACGTCCGGGGCGGCCGGGGACCCACCCTGGTGCTGCTGCACGGCTATCCGCAGTGCTGGCGCATGTGGCGTCACCTGCTGCCCGGGCTGGGGCGGTCGTACGAGGTGGTCGCGCCCGACCTGCGCGGCTTCGGCGGCAGCGACGCCCCGCCCGGCGGGTACGACAAGAAGACCCTCGCGGCCGACCTGCACGGGCTGCTGACCGGGCTCGGCCTGACCGGCGACATCCGGCTGGTCGGCCACGACCTGGGCACCATGGTCGCCTACGCCTACGCCGTCGCTCACCCCGCCAAGGTGTCCCGGTTGGTGCTGACCGAGGCCCCCATCCCGGACGAGAGCATCTACGCCTTCCCCGCGCTGAGCAGCGCTGGGCCGGCGGTGTGGAACTTCGGCTTCTTCAACGTGACGAACGGTCTGCCCGAGGAGCTGATCGTCGGCCGGGAGACGCTCTGGGTGGAGCGCTTCACCGACTCGATCATGGTGAACAAGGGCAGCCTCGGGCCGGAGGACGTCGAGGAGTACGCCGGACACCTACGCGACCCGGCCCACCTGCGGGCCAGCTTCGCGTACTTCCGGGCGTTCGGACAGGACGTCGCGGACAACGCGGCGTACCGGGCGACGAAGCTGCCCATGCCGGTGCTCGCCGTCGGCGCCCGGGCCAGCCTCGGCGAGCAGGTGGCCGACCAGGTCCGCCGGTACGCCGGCACAGTCAGCGGCGAGGTGGTCGAGGACTGCGGCCACTGGCTCTTCGAGGAGCGGCCGGCGGAGCTGGCTGCTCTGGTGCTGCCGTTCCTGCGGGACTGAGCCCGCTGGTCAGGCGGCTGGCTCCCAGGCGTATCCGGCCAGGGCGGGGTCGAGCGGGGCGTCGGTGAGCCGGTTGGCGAAGGTGGAGATCGTGTACGTGCCGACCCCGAGCACCACGTCGAGGGCGTGCCGGGGCCGCCAGCCGGCGTCGAGGAACGCGTGCAGCTCCCCGTCCGGCACCGCGCCCCGGTGGTCGAGGACGGCGACGGTGAACCGGCGCAGTGCCTCCAGCCTCGGGTCGGCCAGCGGCGCGCCGGCCCGCAGCGCGGCGGTCAGGGCCGCGTCGGCGCCGTGCCGGGTGAGGGTGGCGGTGTGCATCGCCACGCAGACGTGGCACTCGTTGCGGGTGGCCACGGTCAGCACCACGACCTCCCGCTCGACCGGGTCGAGGTCGGTGGACTCGAAGGTGGCGCTGGCGGTGAGGAAGCCCTTGAGCAGCTCGGGCGACTCGGCCATCCGGGCGACGGCCTCGGGGAGGTGACCGAACTTGCGCTGCACGCCGACCATGGTGGGGCGGGCGGCGGCGGGCGCGGTCTCGGGAGTGTGGGCGGTGAAGACGGACATGGCGGAACCCCTCGGGTAGTATCGTCAACGTGGTTGACCAAATAGTAAACGAGGTTGTCGAACATGGCAACGGCTGAGTCCGACCGTCCCGGCTTCGTGCTGCCCCTGCTGCTGCTCGCCGGCTTCCGCACCCTGATCGACGACCTGCACGCCGAGCTGGCCCGGCAGGGGCACCCAGAGCTGCGGCCACTGCACGGCTTCGTCCTCCAGGCCGTCGGCGTCGACGGCACCACCGCCGGCGAGCTGGGCCAGCGCCTCGGCGTCTCCAAGCAGGCGGCCGGCAAGACCGTCGACCGGCTGGTCGCGCTCGGCTACCTGGAACGCGCCGACGACCCCGCCGACGCCCGGCGCAAGCTGGTCCGGATGACCGAGCGGGGGGTCGACGGGCTGCGCCGCTCGGCGGTCGTCTTCGACGCGCTGCGCGAGCGCTGGGTGGCCACCCTCGGCGCGGAGCGGGTCAACGCGATGGAGGACGACCTGCGGCGGGTGACCCCGGCCCAGTTCTTCCGGCTCGACGTCCCCGGCTGGTTCGGCGGCTGACCCGTCCACCGATGATCGTCTGCGCTTCTCCGACGCCTCACTCGGCGTATCGCGCCGGAAAACCGCAGACGATCACCGAGGACCGGCCGGCTCACTCCACCCCGGCGTAGGAGTGCAGGCCGGTGAAGAAGAAGTTGACCCCGAACAGGTTCATCAGCATGGTCAGGAAGCCGAGCACGGCGATCCAGGTGGCCACGTTGCGCTTCACGCTCGGGGTCGCCCGGGCGTGCAGGTAGCCGGCGTAGACCACCCAGGAGATGAACGCCCAGGTCTCCTTCGGGTCCCAGCCCCAGGCCCGACCCCAGGCCGCCTCGGCCCAGATCGCGCCGGCGATCACCGCGAAGGTGAAGACCGGGAACGAGAAGGCGTGCAGCGCGAAGGTCAGCCGCTCCAGGCCGGCCGCCGCGGGCAGCCGCCGGGCCAGCGTGTACGGGAAGCTCCGCTTGCCCTGCTCGTACCCGTTGCGGATCAGGAACGCCACCGCCGGTACCACGCCCAGCAGGAAGATGCCCGAGCTGAACACGATCGTCGACACGTGGACGATGAACCAGTAGGACTGCAGCGCCGGCATCAGCGGCACCACCTGCACGTAGAGCTTGAGCTCGGCGAAGGCGAGCAGCAGCACCATCACCAGGGTGAGGAAGAGCCCCAGCCGGCGCAGCGCGGGGCGCTTGACGAGCACCGCCAGCCAGGCCGCCGTGCCGATCCAGGTGACCGTCAGCACGAACTCGTACATGTTGCCCCAGGGCATCCGCTCGGCGGCGATGCCCCGGGTGACCAGCGCCCCGAGGTGCAGCGCGGCGGCCAGCCCGGTGACCCCGGCGGCGATCCGCCCGGCCAGCCGGGCCCGCTGCGCCGACCGGCTGCGCCGCGTCTCGGCGGCCACCGGCGCGGCGGAGGCGTCGACCGGGCCGCCGGTGGCGCCCACTCCGGCGCCGACCAGCTCACGAGCGGGGGCGGCCGACACCGCGCGGACGTTGCCCAGCGCGTACTCGACGGCGTGGCTGATCATCGCGACCAGGTACGCCAGGATCGCGAACGTCACCAGCTGGTCGGAGACTGCGGACATCACTCGACTCCCTCTCGCGCCCGCCCGTCGGGTCGCTCGTCGCCGCTGACCGCGACCACGAGCTGCGCGAACTCGTCGGCGAACCCCGGATGCTCGGTGCGCGGCAGCCCACCGGCCTCCACCAAACTACTACCGTTCGTCGGAGATCCACCGTCGGGGTCGACGGGGGTCACCCGGAACCAGACCCGCCGGCGCCGGGCGAAGAGCGAACCCATCAGGCCGCTCAGCAGCACCACGCAGGCGCCGAGCATCAGCGTCTGGCCGGGGGCGTGCCGCACCGAGAGCGTGATGTACGGCTTGGAGCCCAGGAACTCCAGGCTGCTGCCGTCGTCCAGGGTCCACTTCTCCCCGACGCCCAGCTTCTTCTGGCCGATCTCCTTGAGCTTGCCGCTGGTCACCTGGCGCTGGTCGAGCTGGTAGACCGAGCCGGGGATGCCGGCGTCCAGCCCCAGGTTGCCTCGGTAGGCGGTCAGCACCACCGCCGGGTTCCGCTCGGTCGGGTACTTCGACTCGACGAAGGGCGCGGTGTCCGGCGCGGTCGGCAGGTACAGCCCGTCGAAGGCGACCTGCTGGTCGGCGGCGCGCTTGCCGGTCTTCGGGTCGACGTTGGCGTCCGGGAAGGCGGCCACACCCTCACTCGTGAGGTTGGCGTCCCCGGAGGTCAGGAACGGCACGGTGCTGGTCTGGCTGCGCCCGTACCGGTCGGTGTACTTCAGCACCGGGGCGTACCCGTGGCCGAGCAGGTAGACGTTGGCGGAGTCGAGCCGCAGCGGCGAGTTGACCGAGAAGCCGGCCGCCCGCTTCGTGCCGTCCGGCTCGTCCACGGTCACCGAGGCCCGGTAGCTCTCCGGCTGGCCGGAGGGGAGGAACCGGGCGTCGAAGTTGTCCAGGGTCATGCAGAACCCGGGCAGGTCGGCGCTGTCCACCCGCGGGCCGAGGGAGGCCTCGCTGTACTGCTGGCGGGTGTTGCAAAAGGCGTTCTCCCCGCCGGCGACCAGCAGCCGGTTGCCGTGCCAGCCGTACCAGGAGCCGAGCGCGACCCCGATCAGCACGGCGACCAGCGAGGTGTGGAAGAGCAGGTTGCCGGTCTCCTTGAGGTAGCCCTTCTCGGCGGAGACCTCGTTGCCGCGTACCTCGACCCGCCAGCGGCGCCGCCGCAGCACGGCGGCGACCGCCGCCGGGTCGGTGGGCGCGTGCGCCGGCAGCACCGCGTGCTGCGGCAGCCGCTCCAGCCGCTTCGGCGCGGCCGGCGGCCGGGACCGCAGCGCGCGCAGGTGGTCGCGCATCCGGGGCAGGATGCAGCCGACCAGCGAGGTGAACAGCAGCAGGTAGATCGCGGAGAACCAGACCGAGCCGAAGACCTCGAAGGCGCCGATCCGGTCGAGTTGCGGGGCCAGCTCCGGGTGCGCCCGGAAGTACTCGTTCACCTTCTCCGGGTTGACGCCGCGCTGGGGCAGCACCGAGCCGGGGATGGCGGCGACCGCGAGCAGGAACAACAGCACCAGGGCGGTACGCATGCTGGTGAGCTGCCGCCACGAGTTGCGCAGCAGGGCCAGCGCCGGGTTGGGCCGCCGCCGGGGCGCCTCGGCCGGCGGGGTGGCCGGCCGGTCGTCCACGGTCGTCATCAGATGCTCACCTCGCCCACGCCCACGGTCGTCTGCAACCAGATCACGAAGTTCTGCCACCCGCCGGTGACCAGCGCCAGGCCGATCAGGATCAGCAGGACGCCACCGATGCGGGTGACCCAGCGGCTGTTGCGCCGGACGGCGCGGAAGACCCCGAGCAGGCGGTGGAAGCCCAGCCCGAAGACGACGAACGGTACGCCCAGGCCGAGGCAGTAGGCCACGGCCAGCACCACGGCCCGGTCGGTCTTGCCGGCCGCCGTGGCCATGCCGAGCACCGCGCCCAGCGTCGGGCCGGTGCAGGGCAGCCAGCTCAGCGCGAAGACCGCGCCGAGGACCGGCGCCCCGAGCAGCCCGGCGGCGGGCAGCCGCTGGATGCGGAACTCGCGCTGCATGCCGGGGACCACACCCAGGTAGCTCAGCCCGAGCAGCACGACCAGCGTGCCGATGACGATCTCCAGCGTCCGCTCGTGGTCGAAGAAGACCCGGCCGAAGCTGGCGAAGAGGATCGCGGTGGCGGTGAAGACGACGGTGAAGCCGGCGATGAAGAGCAGCGTGCCGGCGAGCACCCGCCCCTTGACCGCGGCCACCGGTCGGGCGGCCACGGGCGTCACGACGGCCACCCCGCCGCCGGCCACGCCCGCGTCGCCGGCCGGGGCCGCGTCGCCGGCCGGGGCCGCGTCGCCGGCCGGGGGCTCCTCGGCGCGTGCCTTCCCCTCCAGGTCCGCGCCGGCGAGCCCGGTCACGTACGACAGGTAGCCGGGCATCAGCGGCAGCACGCACGGGGAGAGGAAGCTGACCAGCCCGGCGAGCGCCGCCGCCCCGATGGCCAGCAGCAGCGGACCCGACTCGGCGACCTGGCGGAACGTCTCGCCCATCAGCGGGAACCGGCGGCCGGCTGCTCGGCCGCGATCCGCTCGACGATCGGTTGCAGGCCGTCCTGCTTGACGGCCGCCCGGATCACGGTGGCGACCCGGCCGTCGCGGTCGAGCACGACGGTGGCCGGGACGGTGTTCGGCGGGATCTCCAGGGCGAGCGCGAGCCGGCTCGCCGGGTCGAACAGGCTCGGGTAGGTGACCCGGCCCTCCTCGAAGGCGACCGCCTTGTCCCTGCTGTCCTGCACGTTGATGCCGAGGAAGGTCACCCCGGCCGCCTTGGTGGCCTGGTAGGTGGCCTCCAGGTCGTCGGCCTCGGCCCGGCAGGGCGCGCACCACGAGCCCCAGAAGTTGAGCACGACCACCTGGCCACGGGCTTCGGAGACGTCGTACCGGCCGCCGGTGAGCAGCTCACCGGCGATCTTCGGGGCGGCCGAACGCTGGTCCGGCGCGCACGCGACGATGCCGCCGTCGTTGGCGCAGCGGCTCTCCCCGTTCTCCGCGGAGCAGCCGACCAGCGCCGACCCGGCGGTGACGGCGGCGAGCAGGACGGCGATCGGCCTCCGGGAACGCATCAGGCCCCCTTGGCCGTCCGGGCTGTCGTCGACATCGCGATCAGGTGCGCGGCGGGCTCGCTGTAGCCGATCCCGGTGACCTTCGCGCCGTCGAAGTGGAACGAGGTGAGGCTCGCCAGCCCGCACTGCCGGCGGCGCGGGTCGTGCCAGAGCCGCTTTCGCTCGACGTGGCGGCGCAGCGTCCAGATCGGCAGCTGGTGGGAGACCAGGACGGCCTCGCGCCCCTCGGCGGCGACCCGGGCGGCGTGCAGCGCCGCGAACATCCGCTCGGCGATGGCCTGGTAGGCCTCGCCCCAGGAGGGGGTGACCGGGTCGCGCAGCACCCACCAGTTGCGCGGGTCGCGGAACGAGCCGTCGCCCGGCGAGACCTTCTTGCCCTCGAACCAGTTGGCGCTCTCGATCATCCGCTCGTCCACCCCGACGGGGAGCCCGAACTGGGCGGCGATCGGCTCGGCGGTCTGCTGGGCGCGCTCCAGCGGGCTCGCCACCACGTGCACGATCTCCCGCTCGGCGAGCGCCTGCGCCGCCGCCTTCGCCATCTGGATGCCCAGCTCCGACAGGCGGAAGCCGGGCAGCCGCCCGTACAGGATCTGGTCCGGGTTGTGCACCTCGCCGTGCCGCAGCACGTGGACAACCGTTGCGCTCACGTTCCCTACCCCCCGTGCCCCGCTGCTGCCGCCGCGTTCGCCGCCGTCGGCAGCGCGGCCGCGATCTGCTCCAGTGCGGCGTCGTCGATCGCCGCCGAGACGAACCACGACTCGAACGCGCTCGGCGGCAGGTAGACGCCGGCGGCGAGCATCGCGTGGAAGAACGCCTTGAAGGCGGGCACCTGCTGGGTGCGGGCGCTGTCGTAGTCGCGCACCTCGGCGTCGGTGAAGAAGATCGAGAACATGTTGCCCGCGTACGACAGGCGGTGCGGGACCCCGGCGGCGGCCAGCGCGTCGGCGGCGAGCCGGCCCACGGTGGCGGCCGTCTGGTCGAGCCGGCGGTAGAGCGCGTCGTCGGCGAGCCGCAGGGTGGCCAGGCCGGCGGCGCAGGCCAGCGGGTTACCGGAGAGCGTGCCGGCTTGGTAGACCGGGCCGGCGGGGGCCAGTCGGTCCATGATCTCGGTGCGCCCACCGAACGCGGCGGCGGGCAGTCCGCCACCCATGACCTTCCCGTACGTCCACAGGTCGGCGTCGGACGGGTCGAGCCCGTGCCAGCCGGCGCGGGAGACCCGGAAACCGGTCATCACCTCGTCGACGATGAGCAGCGCGCCCTCGGCGTGGGCGATCGCGGCGAGCCGCTGGTTGAAGCCGTCGCGCGGGGCGACCACGCCCATGTTGCCGGCGGCGGCCTCGGTGATCACCGCGGCGATGTGCCGGCCCTCGTCGGCGAAGACCTTCTCCACCGCCGTGATGTCGTTGTACGGCAGCACGATGGTGTCGCCCGCCGCCGCGCCGGTGACGCCGGGCGAGTCGGGCAGGCCGAGGGTGGCCACGCCGGAGCCGGCGGCGGCGAGCAGCCCGTCGGAGTGGCCGTGGTAGCAGCCGGAGAACTTGATGATCTTCGAACGGCCGGTGAAGCCGCGGGCCAGCCGGATCGCCGACATGGTGGCCTCGGTGCCGGAGTTGACCAGCCGGACCTGCTCGACCGGGGTGCGGTCGACGATCTCCGCGGCCAGCTCGACCTCGCCGGGCGTCGGCGTGCCGAAACTGGTGCCCTTGCCGGCGGCCTCCCGGATGGCCTCGACCACCTCGGGGTGCGCGTGACCGAGGATCAGCGGGCCCCAGGAGCAGACCAGGTCGACGTAGCGCCGGCCGTCGGCGTCGTAGAGCCAGGGGCCCTCCCCCCGGACCATGAAGCGCGGGGTGCCACCGACGGCCCGGAAGGCGCGCACGGGGGAGTTCACCCCGCCCGGCACGATGGCCTTGGCGCGGTCGAACAGGGCCTCGGAGGCCGGCGCGTCGGCCGGGTAGCGGCCGGATCCGGCGGAAAATATGTCGGTCACGATGTCGCCATTGTGTCAGCGCCGAACGGCCAATCGGCAGCCACCCCGGGGCGGGGTTACCAGACTCACCCCCGGTGCGCGCGCCCGGCGGCCGAAGAGGTCTCATCGGGCCAGGGCGTCGAGATCGCGATAGGCTGGCCGGGTGGATCGTGCCGAACTGTCCATCACGGTACACCGGACGGGCGATGAAGTGGTGCTTCGCCTGGCCGGTGAGATCGACATGCTCACGGCCGGCCAACTGTCGACCGTCGTCAACGAGGTGCTCGCCGACCCCCCGCCGCGGATCGTGCTCGACCTGGGCGGCGTGACGTTCTGCGACTCCCAGGGGCTCGGCACCCTGGTCGTGCTCAGCCGCAAGGCCAGCCACGCGCGGACCCTGCTGGTGCTCAGCAACGTCGGTGACTTCCTGCTCCGCGTCCTGGACATCACCGGGCTGCGCTCCGCCCTGATGATCCGCAACGAAACCGCCCCCTGACCGTCGCCGCGACCGTGCGGTGGACGGCTCAGCCGCCGCCCACCTCACGACCGCATCAGATGGTGGGGACGTCGCGGCGGCGGAAGCCGGTCAGGCCCGTCACAGCCAGCAGGACGGCCAGGGCGGTGAGGGCCAGCAGCGGGGTGACGGTCCACGAGCCGCCGAGCACCTGCGGGGTGTGGGTGAACGGGGAGACGTCCAGCAGCCACTGGCTCAGCTCCAGCACCGCGCCGAGCTGACCGAGCAGCACGCAGACCACGAGCACCCCCCAGGCCACCGGTGCGAACCGGGGCAGCAGCCCGTAGAGCAGCACCGCCAGGCCGGCCAGCACCCAGGCCGCCGGCACCTGCGCCAACCCCGCGCCGAGCATCCGGGGCAGCTGGCCCGGCACGTCACCCACGCTCAGCCCGTAGGTGAGCCCGGTGGCGAGCCCGGAGACGGCCAGCACCACCACCGGCCCGACCAGGGCGAAGAGCAGGTGCGAGGCGAGCCAGCGGGACCGGTGCACCCCGGTGGCCAGCAGCGGCTCCGCCCGTCCGGCCGCCTCCTCCGTACGCATCCGCAGCGCGGCCGCGATGCCGTAGCCGGCGGCGGCCAGGCCGACGAAGGCGAGCGTGCTGCCCAGGTACGCCTCGGCGAGCGCGGACGAACCGCCCAGCCGGGCCATGATCTCCGCGAGTTGGGCGTTGCCCTCGACCGACCGGCCGGCCGCCTCGGCCGCGCCGCCGAGGATCAGCCCGAGCAGCCCGAAGCCGACCGACCAGCCGAGCAGCGCGCCCCGGTGCAGTCGCCAGGCCAGTCCGAACGGCCCGGACAACCCACCGCCGGCGTGCGCCGGCCCGAGCCGGGGCGGCAGCAGCCCGGCGCCCAGGTCGCGGCGCACCGACAGCGGGTACGCGAGCGCGCCGAGCAGCACGGTCAGCGCGACGGGCAGCGCCAGCACCCACCAGCGCTCGCCCTCGTACGCCCGGATGCGCGGGGCCCAGCCCAGCGGCGAGAGCCAGCTCGGCCAGTCCCGCTCCGCGGTGTCACCGGCGAGCCGGAGCGCGAAGGCCAGGCCGAGCACCCCGACGGCGATCCCCCGCGCGCCGCCGGCCGTCTCGGTGAGCTGGGCGGCGAGCCCGCCCACCGTGGCGAAGACGACCCCGACGAGCGCGGTCGACAGCCCGTAGGAGAGCGAGCCGGCCACCGGCAGGCCGGTGGCGGCCAGGCCGGCCGCGGTGAGCAGGCCGAGCAGCAGGTTCGCCGCGTAGGTGACGGTCAGCGCGGCGGTCAGACCGGCGTACCGGCCGAGCACGGTGGCGCCGAGCAGCTCGCGGCGGCCGGCCTCCTCCTCGGTACGGGTGTGCCGGATGACGGTGAGCAGGCTGATCAGCCCGACGATCAGGGTGAGGAAGCCGCCCCGCTGGGCGGTGAGCGCGCCGACGCTGTCGCCGTACACCGGGCCGAGCAGGGCGACGATCGAGGGGTTCGTCGCGGTGCCGGTGACGTACGCGGCCCGGTCGGCGGCGGTCGGGAAGAGCTCGAAGAAGCTCGTCGCGTACGTCATCGGCAGCACCGCCAGCACCAGCACCCAGAGCGGCAGCAGGACGCGGTCCCGGCGCAGGATCAGCCGGACGAGGTGCCGGGTGCCGGTGAGGCCGCTCATCGGTTCGCCCCGGCCGGCTCGTCGGCCACCGTCCCGTAGTGCCGCAGGAACAGCTCCTCCAGCGTCGGCGGCTGGCTGACCAGGCTCCGTACGCCCAGCTCGGCCAGCCGGCGCAGCGCGGCGTCCAGCGCCGGGTTGTCCACGTCGAAGCGCACCCGGCTGCCCTCCACCCGCAGGTCGTGCACGCCGGGGAGGTCCGCCAGGCCGTCCAGCGGGGCGGAGATCTCGGCGTCGATGGCGGTGCGGTGCAGGTGCCGCAGCTCGGTCAGCGTCCCGGTCTCCACGTTCCGCCCGTTGCGGATGATGGTGACCCGGTCGCAGAGCGCCTCCACCTCGGCGAGGATGTGGCTGGAGAGCAGCACCGTCCGGCCGTCCTGCTTGGCGCGGCGCACCCACTGCTGGAAGACCTCCTCCATCAGCGGGTCCAGCCCGGATGTCGGCTCGTCGAGGATGAGCAGTTCGACGTCGGAGGCCAGCGCGGCGACCAGGCCGACCTTCTGCCGGTTGCCCTTGGAATAGGCGCGGCCCTTCTTGCGCGGGTCCAGCTCGAAGGATTCCAGCAGCTCGGCGCGGCGCTTCGGGTCGAGCCCGCCGCGCATCCGGCCGAGCAGGTCGATCACCTCGCCGCCGGAGAGGTTGGGCCAGAGGGTCACGTCGCCGGGGACGTACGCCAGCCGGCGGTGCAGCGCGACCGCGTCGCGCCACGGGTCGCCGCCGAGGAGTCGGACGGCCCCCGCGTCCGCCCGCAGCAGGCCGAGCAGCATCCGGATGGTGGTGGACTTGCCGGAGCCGTTGGGCCCGAGGAAGCCGTGCACCTCTCCGGCGCGGACGCTGAGGTCGAGGCCGTCGAGCGCCCGGATCCGGCCGAAGGTCTTGACCAGGCCGGTCACCGCGATGGGAGTTTCCATACATCAGAAGCTACACTCGTTTCACAAACTCGTGAAGACTGTGAGACCCGAGGCATGGTCGACGTCCGACCCGCAGTGAGGAGCACCCACCGATGACCGACGACCGCCGTGCCACCCCCGACGCCGAGGAGGTCCACCTCTTCGTCGAACGGATGGCGATGGCCTTCGCCGAGGTCGGATTCCCCCGGATGGCCGCCCGGGTGCTGTTCACGGTGATGAGCGCCGACGAGCCGCTGACCGCGGGCGAGATCGGCGAACGGCTGGGGGTGAGCGCGGCGGCCGTCTCCGGCGCCGTCCGCTACCTCACCCAGTTCGGCATGCTGCTGCGGGAGCCGGTGCCCCGCTCCCGCCGGGACCGCTACCGGGTGCCGGACAACCCCTGGTACGAGGCGACCATCACCAAGACCGGCATCTACAAGAACTTCATCGACGTCGCGACCGCCGGGGTCGACGCCCTGCACGGCCCGGCCACCCCGGGCGGCGAGCGGGTCGCCGAGATGCGCGACTTCTTCGTCTTCGTCCAGGAGGAGATCGACTCCCTCGGCGAACGCTGGCGCGCCCGCCGCGCCGCCACCGGCCACCCCCCGCGCCCCAACTGACCGCACTTACCGAGAAAGCGTGGCCATTCGCGCGGGAACGGCCACTCTTTCCGAGAAAGTGCGCGGATCTTCGGGGTCAGGCGGTGTTGCCCCAGCGGGCCTGCTCGAGGATCTCCACCGCCCGGTCGCGGGTTTCCAGGTCGTCGTTGGCGCGCAGCAGCGAGGACGCCTCGTCCACCGCGTCGGTGAGCACCCGCCACTGGGCGTCCCGCTCCCGCACCAGGTCGGACTGCGCGGCGAGCTGCCGGGTCTTCACCCACAGCTCCACGAAGACCGACACCTTGGCCCGCAGCACCCACGGGTCGAAAGGCTTGGTGAGATAGTCGACCGCGCCCACCGCGTAGCCGCGCAGGGCGAGCTGCGCGTCCTTGTCGGCGGCGGTGAGGAAGATGATCGGCACGTGCCGGGTCCGCTCCCGCCGCTTGATGTGGCTGGCGGTCTCGAACCCGTCCATGTCCGGCATCTGAGCGTCCAGCAGGATCACCGCGAAGTCGTCCACCAGCAACTGCTTCAGCGCCGCCTCACCGCTCTCCACGGCGACCGACTGCACCGGAAGGCCCTGGAGAATGGCCTCCAGGGCCATCAGGTTCTCCCGCCGGTCGTCCACCAGCAGCGCCTTGGCTGTCTGCGTCACGAACTCTCCTCGCCTCGGCTGCCGCTGATCCACGACGCCATCCGCTCGATCAACTCGTCCAGGTCGACCGGCTTGGTGATGTAGTCACTACCCCCGGCCGCCAGTGCCGACTCCCGGTCACCCGGCATCGCCTTCGCCGTCAGGAAGACGATCGGCAGGTCCGCGAAGCGGTGGTTGCGGCGGATCTGCCTGGTGGTCTCGTATCCGTCCTGATCCGGCATCATCGCATCCATCAACACGATGTCCACCTCCGGATGTTCGGCCAGCAGGCGGACACCCTCCGCCCCGTTGTCCGAGTACAACACGGTCATGCCGTGCAACTCCAACGCGGAGGTCAGCGCGAACACGTTGCGTACGTCGTCGTCGACGATCAGCACGGTGGCGCCGTCGAGCTGCCGGGTGGCCGGGGCCTCCGCCGGCTGGGGCAGCAGCTCCATCGGCGGCATCAGCAACGACGAGGGCAGGCCCGCGCGCTGCGGCGACGGGGGCTGCGGCGCCACCACCGCGTCCGGCGCCAGCACGTCGGGTACGAAGAGGGTGAAGGTCGAGCCCTGACCGGGCGCCGACGTGACGGTGATCGTGCCGCCCAGCAGGCGGGCCAGGTCCCGGCTGATCGACAGCCCCAGCCCCGTGCCGCCGTAGCGGCGGCTGGTGGTGCCGTCGGCCTGCTGGAACGCCTCGAAGATCAGCGACAGCTTGTCGTCGGAGACGCCGATGCCGGTGTCGATCACGGTGAACGCGATCACCTGCCGGGCGTTGGTCAGCGCCGGTACGTCGAAGACCGCGTTCTCCGGCGCCGGCGCGATCCGCAACGTCACCGCGCCGTTGTCGGTGAACTTGATCGCGTTGGAGAGCAGGTTGCGCAGGACCTGCTGCAACCGCTGGGCGTCGGTGACCAGCGCCGGCGGCAGCTCCTTGGCCACCCGTACCTGGAAGTCCAGGCCCTTCTCCTCGGCCTGCGGGGCGAACGCCTGCTCGACGTACCCGCGGATCTCGTCGAACCGGATCTCGGTCGGCTGGACGTCCATCCGGCCCGCCTCGATCTTGGACAGGTCCAGGATGTCGTCGATCAGGGAGAGCAGGTCCGAGCCGGCGCTGTGGATGGTGCGGGCGAACTCGATCTGCTTGCGGCTGAGGTTCTGCTCCGAGTTCTCGGCCAGCAGCCGGGCCAGCAGCAGCAGCGAGTTCAGCGGCGTCCGCAGCTCGTGGCTCATGTTGGCCAGGAACTCCGACTTGTACGCCGAGGCCCGGGTGAGCTGCTGCGCCTTCTCCTCCAGGCCGAGCCGGGCCAGCTCGATCTCGCGGTTCTTGGTCTCGATGTTGCCCTTCTGCTCGGAGAGCAGCTTGGCCTTGTCCTCCAGCTCGGCGTTGGTGCGCTGCAACTCCGCCGACTGGTCCTGCAACTCCAGGGCCAGCCGCTGCGACTGCGCCAGCAGCTCCTCGGTCCGCCGGTTGGCCTGGATCGTGTTGACCGCGATGCCGGTGGTCAGCACCAGCCGCTCCAGGAACGCCAGGTGCAGCTCGGAGAAGCGGGCCACGCTGGCGAACTCGATCACGCCGAGCAGCTCGCCCTCGAAGAGGACCGGGAGCACGACCAGGTCGGCCGGGGGCGTCTCGGCCAACCCGGAGCGCAGGGTGAGCCGCCCGTCGGGCAGCGCGTTGACCCGGATCGTGCGGCGCGACAGCGCCGCCTGACCGACCAGCCCCTCCCCCGGGCCGAAGGTCACGTCGTGGCCGCGCGCCACGTAGCCGTACGAGGCGGTCAGCCGCAGCCGCATCACGCCCTCGGAGGTGTCCGCCAGGAAGAACGCGCCCAGTTGCGCGTCGACCAGCGGGGTCACCTCCATCATGATCATGCGGCAGACCTCGCCGAGGTCCCGCTGGCCCTGGAGCAGGCCACCGATCCGGGCCAGGTTGGAGTCGAGCCAGCCCTGCTCGGCGTTCTTCTTGGTCGTCTCCCGGAGGGTGACGATCATCTGGTTGATGTTGTCCTTCAGCTCGGCGACCTCGCCCTGCGCCTTGACCGCGATCCGCTGGGTCAGGTCACCCCGGGTCACCGAGGTGGACACCTGGGCGATCGCCCGCAGCTGGGTGGTGAGCGTCGAGGCGAGCTGGTTGACGTTCTCGGTCAGGTCGCGCCAGGTGCCGGAAACGCCCTTCACCTGGGCCTGACCGCCGAGCTTGCCCTCGATGCCGACCTCGCGGGCCACCCGGGTGACCTCGTCGGCGAACGACGACAGCTGGTCCACCATCGTGTTCACCGTGGACTTCAGCTCCAGGATCTCGCCCTGCGCGTCCACGGTGATCTTCTGCGACAGGTCACCCTTCGCCACCGCCGTGGTGACCGAGGCGATGTTGCGCACCTGCGAGGTCAGGTTCGACGCCATCGAGTTCACGTTGTCGGTCAGGTCCCGCCACGTACCCGAGACGCCCTTGACCTGCGCCTGACCACCCAGCTTGCCCTCGGTACCCACCTCGCGGGCCACCCGGGTCACCTCGTCGGCGAACGAGGAGAGCTGGTCCACCATCGTGTTGACGGTGTTCTTCAGCTCCAGGATCTCGCCCTGCGCGTCGACGGTGATCTTCTGGCTCAGGTCACCCTTCGCGACCGCCGTGGAGACCTGCGAGATGTTGCGCACCTGGCTGGTCAGGTTGCCGGCGAGCTGGTTGACGTTCTCGGTGAGGTCACGCCAGGTGCCGGAGACCCCACGCACCTGAGCCTGGCCACCCAGCTTGCCCTCGATGCCCACCTCGCGCGCCACCCGGGTCACCTCGTCGGCGAACGAGGAGAGCTGGTCCACCATCGTGTTGACGGTGTCCTTCAGCTCCAGGATCTCGCCCTGCGCCGCAACGGTGATCTTCTGCGACAGGTCGCCCCGGGCCACCGCCGTGGAGACCTGGGCGATGTTGCGCACCTGGGCGGTCAGGTTCGACGCCATCGAGTTGACGCTGTCGGTCAGGTCCTTCCAGGTGCCGGCGACGTTCGGCACCTCCGCCTGACCGCCGAGCTTGCCCTCGGTGCCCACCTCGCGGGCCACCCGGGTCACCTGCTCGGCGAAGAGCCGCAGGGTGTCGGTGAGGGAGTTCATCGTGTCGGCCAGCTCGGCCACCTCGCCGCGCGCCCCGACGGTGATCTTCTGCGACAGGTCGCCCTTGGCCACCGCCGTCGCCACCTGGGAAATCGACCGCACCTGGCCGGTCAGGTTCGACGCCATGGTGTTCACCGAGTCGGTGAGGTCCTTCCAGGTGCCGGCGACGCCCCGGACGTCGGCCTGGCCGCCGAGCTTGCCCTCGGTGCCCACCTCCCGGGCCACCCGGGTCACCTCGTTGGAGAAGGACGAGAGCTGGTCGACCATCGTGTTGACCGTGCGGCCGATGCGCAGGTACTCACCGCGCAGCGGGCGACCGTCGATCTCCAGCGCCATGTGCTGGGAGAGGTCGCCGTCGGCCACCGCCACGATCACCCGGGCGATCTCGGTGGTCGGCCGCCCCAGGTCGTCGATCAGCGAGTTGATCGCCCGCTGCCCCTCCGCCCAGGAACCGTCGAACCCCTCCTCGTCGAGGCGTTCGGTGAGCCGGCCGTCCCGGCCGACGATCCGGCTGATCCGGCGCAGGTCCAGGTGCTGCCGCTCCTGGATCGACACCACGTCGTTGAAGGCGTCCGCCACCTCACCGGCCGCACCCGCGCGGCGGGGCAGCCGGACCTTGAAGTCGCCGCCCCGCACCCGGCGCAGCGCCTCCGCCAGCTCGACGAGAAGCGCCGCGTGCTCGGAAGCGGACGGATCCGCGGTCGCCGACTGTTTCGCGCTCATCATTCCTCGCTCAGCTCGGGGCCACCGGCGCTTGCCGACACGCCGCCATCCCATCATTGTGCCCGCGCGGGTGTCGATGCCACGGACGCGAAGTGCGCCGCGCGCCCGGTGTGGCGCCGTCCGTGTCGCGCCGTCCGGCTTGGCACCCGGCCGGCAGCGATGGAGGATACGAGGGTGTCAGCGGAGACGGGGCCCGCGTCGGACGGGGGCCAGGACGAGCACGTCCGGCGCGTCCGGCTGCCCGCCGACCGGCGTACGCCCGCCGCCGCCCGGGCGCTGGTCCGCTCGGTGCTGGCCGAGGCCGACCTCGACGACCTGCTCAACGAGGCGCTGCTGCTGACCACCGAACTCTCCACCAACGCGGTGGAGCACGCCGGCACCGAACTGGACATCGAGGTCGTCGCCGACCCGGTCGGGCTCACCGTGACCGTCTCCGACTTCGCCACCGGCCCGGTGGACGAGCTGGTGGTCGGCATCCGCAGCGACACCGAGGACATCGACGAGGTCTCCGAGCGGGGCCGCGGGCTGCTGCTCGTCGACCACTTCGCCAGCCGCTGGGGGACGACGTACCTGCCCACCGGCAAGGGGGTCTGGTTCCGGCTGGACCGCCCCGGCGCCGCCCCGGCCGGCCCGGTGGCGCTGGAGCACGTCCCCGCGAACGGCGGGGAGGGCACCGTGGCGGCGAGTTCCGCGCCGAGCGCCGCCGCGATGAGCGAGCTGACCCAGACCAGCCCCGACCCGAACGCCGACGACCCGCTGCCCGACTTCGCCGCCGACCTGCTCACCCGGGTCGCCGAGATGGTGGGCGCGGCCGGCGGGGTGATCCGGCTGGACCGGGGCGACGGGCAGGGCATCCAGCCGCTGGCCCGGTACGGCCGCCAACCCCGCCCGGGCAACGAGCTGCTCCAGGTGCCGTTGGCGGTGCACCGCCCGTACGCCGGGGAGCTGGAGCTGGACGCGGCCCCCTCGGCGTACGCGCGACCGCTCGCCGTGCTCGCCGCCGAACGGCTGTCGCTGCACCTGGAGAACGACCGGCTGCGCCGGGCGGACGTGCGCCGGCAGGCGTGGCTGACCTTCCTCGCCGAGGCGAGCGAGCTGCTCGCCCAGTCGCTGGACGTCGAGCTGACCATGGCGCTGATCCCGCAGCTGGTGGTGCCCCGGCTCGGTCAGTGGTGCGCCGTGCACACCACCGACGAGTGGGGCCGGCTGCGGCTGGCCGCCTCCAGCCACGCCGACGAGGCGATGCTGCCGCAGCTGCACAAGGTGCTCCAGGAGGTCGGCCCGGAGTCGGTCCAGGCCCGGCTGCGGGAGGCGTCCCGCAGCGCCGCGCAGGTGCCGCTCGGTCCCCCGATGGAGGGCTTCGCCGTGCCGTTGATCGCCCGCGGCCAGCGGCTGGGCACCCTGGCCGTCGGCCGGCACCTACGGCACCGGCACGACCCGGACGAGATCGCCGTGCTGGAGGACGTGGCCCGTCGGGCCGCCCTCGCCATCGAGAACGCCCGGATCCACGCCGAGCGGCGCCGGGTGGCTCAGACGCTGCAGCAGTCGCTGCTCCCGCCGGTGCTGCCGGTGGTCGAGGGGATCGGCTTCGCCGCCGAGTACGTCCCGACCGGCGACCACGCCGAGGTCGGCGGCGACTTCTACGACGTGCTGCCGCTGCCCGACGGGCGCTGGCTGGTGGTGATCGGCGACGTCTCCGGCAAGGGCGTGCAGGCGGCGGCGGTCACCGGGCTGGTGCGGGACGTAATCCGGGTGCTGGTCGGCGACGGCAAGCCGCTGCCCGAGGTGCTGGCCCGGCTGAACGAGACCCTGGTGGAGCGCGGCGGCGGCCGCTACTGCACCCTCGCGCTCGCCGCCGTCGGGTCGGGCCGGTACGGGCAGCTCGACGTGTCGCTGCACCTGGCCGGCCACGACCGCCCGGTGCTGCTGCGCGGCACCGGGGGCGCCGCCTTCGTCGGCACCGGCGGCACCGCGCTGGGGCTGATCGACACGATCACCTCGCCGACGGCGGAGATCCCCCTCGCGGCCGGCGACTCGCTGGTCTTCTACACCGACGGGGTGACCGAGCGCCGGCGGGGCCGGGAACTGTTCGGCGTCGACCGGCTCCGGGACGCGGCCGCCCCGCTGGCCGGGTACTCGGCCGACGTGGTCGCCGCCCGGTTGCGCGCCACCGCGATCAACTTCTCGGTGGAGGCGCCCCGGGACGACATCGCCATCCTGGTGCTCCGCAACGACGCCCTCTGAGAGACCGTCGGGTAACCGAGTGGTTACGCTGCAATAAGTCGTTCGGCGTCGATGCGTAGTGCGGCTTCGCGTTCGGTGGCGTTGGTCCAGCGGACCGCCTGGCCGGCCAGACGTATCGTCATGAGT
>NZ_JAGPYL010000086.1:0-29698 GCF_018070095.1 Micromonospora sp. U56 | reverse complement strand
CCGCGGTCGACCTGGACCTGCTCTTGAGGGCGATCGCGCCCGCCGCCGGCCAGCGGCAGGCGATAGCCACGCCCCCCATCGCCGTACCCGACGAGGCGCCCGCAGCCGGCGCCGTGCCCGTTGACGACGGTGAGCCCGCCGTCGTGCCGACGGCGGTCCAGCCCACCGCCCCCACCACGGGTGCGGACGAGCCGGCTACGAGTAACCCTGAAGGCGCTGATGCGGTTGACGTCGTGGTGCCCAAGCAGGCGTCACCGGCCACCAAGGCAAGCGAGGCGAAGAAGGCCAGCCGGGCGTCGGGCGCTGGCACGACCCGCAGCCGAGCGGGCAAGCCGAAGACCGTAACGGGGGCCAAGGCCACGACTACGGCGGCGAAGGCCACGAAGCGGACCGCGAAAGGCGGGTCCTCCGGAGGCGAGGGACGGGTGTACCGGCGCTCACCGGCCGATCTCGAAGCGGTCTACCAGCAGGCCGGCAGTGTGACGGCTGTCGCCGACCACTACAACGTGCCCCGGCACACCGCCCAGGGGTGGATCCGCACGCTGCGCCGCCGGCAAGCCGGGCCAATTTCTGAGTAGGGAAACGGGTACCGGGTCGGAACGGGCCAACAGGGGTGCCACTTCAAGGCGCGGGATAAGACCTGACGGCGAGGGCTGTCGACGTGCTGCGACAAGCTGTCAGTCTGTCGTCTCCGGCCCGGCGGCCGGTACTGGTAGGCCTTGTGCCTCGCCCTCCAGTCCGCGGCGTGCCCAACTCGGCGGGCTCTCCTTCACGGGCTTGATCAGTCACCCTCGAAGCCGCAGAACGTGCCGGACTCGTCGGCGGCGTCGGCGAAGCCCATGTTCGCGATGGACATGTTGGCGGAGACTTCGGCGTACCAGCGGGGCGGCACCAGGAAGGTGCGGCGGCCCCCCAGACGCCGAAGGGACGTGATCATGACCGGGCGGGACAGGAGACAGGCACGCGGAGCAGGGAGGTCGGCGGCGTCGGAACACATGGCCCGGGTGGCCGGCCTGGCCAGCGCGGTCGCGGGGCTGATCGCGGCGGTGGCGGGGCTGCTCACCGCAGTAGGCGCCACGGCGGGCGGCCGCTGATGCCCGCCGTGGAGGCATGGTTCCTGGGTGGCCCGGTCGACGGTCGCCTGGCACCGGTCGAGGTCGACGAGACGGGAGCACCGCCGCGGACGCTGCTGCTCACGCAGAGCGGCTACTACATCGGCGCCGCCGACCAGCCGAACCAGCCCGTTGAGCACCAGTACGTCCGCGACGAGCTGGAGGACCTCCCGCCGGTATACCGCTATGTCGGACGAGACGACGGATGACGGCATGTGCACACCACCCGGCAGGTAGGTGCCGGCGGTAAGGCGCAAGCGCGTGCCCGGACCACGACCTCGCCGACGCGGCTGGCGTCAGGCTGCCAGTCTCCTCGGGCGCAGGCGCGTCCCGCCGTCGGCGGCACCGGGAAGGGCGGCCGAGACGTGTGTCGGCAGCCACCGCGTCCCCGGCCTGGCAGCGGAAAGCCTTCCAGGCCGGGGACGCGGTGGCCCTGCTGTCGCCGCCGAGGCGATCACGGACCTGCTACGCCTCGGCTGGCATGTTCGTACGGCACGACGATCGGGCGTAGTGCTACCGGTGCGGGGGCCGGTGGTCAGCCGGCCCCGCCGTGCCTATGCCCAACCGACGGCCATCTGCAGTGCGGAACGACCGCGCGGCGTCGACGCGCGGAGAGCATGGTGAACCCCGGTCGGGGTTCCGGTCATGACGAGCAGGTGTTGAGCATGCTCTGCAGCGCGGACTTCTCCGTCGACTGCAGCTTGAGGCCCCAGCTGTACTTCACGGTGATCCACATCTTGCTGTAGGTGCACCGGTACGCCGTCCGGGGCGGCTGCCACGTCGACGGGTCCTGGTCGCCCTTGGACTGGTTGACGTTGTCCGTGACCGCGATCAGCTGTGGACGGCTGAGGTCGTTGGCGAAGCTCTGCCGCCGGCTGGTGGTCCAGGAGCTTGCGCCGGAGCGCCATGCCTCGGCCAGGGGCACGACGTGGTCGATGTCGACGTCCGAGGCCGCGTACCAGGTGGCGCCGTCGTAGGGGCTGTACCAGCGGCCGGACGTCGCCGCGCAGGAGCTGTCGACGACGACGGAGGTGCCGTCGCGCTTGAGGACCTGCTCGCGGGTGTTGCAGCTGCCGCTGATGGTGATCCAGTGCGGGAACAGGTCCCGCGAGTAGCCGCTCGTGGAGCCTTGCGCCGCCACGGTCAGGGCGTTGAGCTGCGACTGCGCCGTCGCCTTCGACGGGATCCCCGGCGGGGTCGCCGACGCCGGCTGAGCGTTCGCGACGACCAGTCCGGCGCCGGCGACCATGGCCATCGCGGCCGCCGCGGCTCGGCGTGCGCGGCCAGGGTGGGTGAAGAATCGTGGGATTCGCATGTGGGGCCTCCTCGGTGCAGGGGACGAGACAATGACCGTCTCTGACGATCGTGGCCATCGAACGTCATCCCTGTAAAGGCGCGGCGGCGCAACTCGGACGTTCACCCCCGAACCTCGGCCTCCGCGCCGCGCCGCCGAATCGGATGGTGACCGCCGGGGCCCTGCCTGCCGCCCCGGCGTGCCGCTGATGACGAGGTCGCACTGGCCGGGGCGAGGGCGCCACCCTGACCCGTAGTGACGAACCGTGAGGCGCCCCGGCGGGAAGGTCCATCGGCTTCCCGGTAGCCAGCGAGTCACGCCGTCACCCATCCTGAGTTGCAGGCGAGGGGCTGGGCGGGTGTCTGTGCCGGGTCGACAGGCGGCACGATGTGAGGCATGACCGCTCCCGCCCGCGTACCGCTTGCCGTCCTGGACGCGGTGCTCGAGCGGTTGACCTACGTCAACGAGGAAACCGGCTACACCGTCGCCCGCGTCGCCACCGACCGCGGCAGCGACCTGTTGACGGTGGTCGGCGCGTTGCTGGGTGCGCAGCCGGGGGAGAGCCTGCGCCTGCACGGGCGATGGTCATCCCATCCGAAGTACGGCAAGCAATTCGAAGTCGACTCCTACACCACCGTCCTGCCGGCCACGATCCAGGGCATTCAGCGATACCTCGGCTCCGGTCTGGTCAAGGGCATCGGACCGGTGTTCGCCGAGCGGATCGTGGCCCACTTCGGCCTGGACACCCTCCGCGTCATCGAGGAGGAACCCTCCCGGCTGGTGGAGGTACCTGGGCTCGGGCCGAAGCGCACGGCGAAGATCACCGCGGCGTGGGAGGAGCAGAAGGCCATCAAGGAGGTGATGGTCTTCCTCCAAGGCGTTGGGGTGTCGACATCCCTGGCGGTGCGGATCTTCAAGAAGTACGCCGACGCGTCGATCTCGGTGGTACGCAACGAGCCCTACCGGCTGGCCGCCGACGTGTGGGGCATCGGGTTCAAGACCGCCGACACCATCGCCCAAGCCGTCGGCATCCCCCACGACAGCCCGCAGCGAGTCATGGCAGGCCTGCAGTACACCCTGTCCGAGGCCACCGACTCAGGCCACTGCTACCTACCCGCCCCCGAGCTGGTCGCCGACGCCACGAAGATCCTCGACGTGCCCGCCGACCTCGTCACCGACTGCCTCGACACCCTGGCCGCCGCCGAGGGCGTCGTCCGCGAACCCCTGCCCGGCGGCGACGGAGAGCCGGTGCACGCGGTGTACCTGGTGCCGTTCCACCGCGCCGAGCAGTCCCTCGCCTCCTCGCTGCTGCGCCTACTCGGCGATCGGGCCGACCGGCTGCCCCACTTCAGAGGCGTCGACTGGGGCAAGGCCCTCACCTGGTTGAAGGCCCGCACCGGCGCGGACCTGGCCCCCGAACAGGAACAGGCCGTCCGCCTCGCCCTCACCTCGAAAGTCGCGGTCCTGACCGGTGGGCCGGGCTGCGGCAAGAGCTTCACCGTCCGCTCCATCGTCGAACTCGCCGCCGCCAAGAAAGCCAAGGTCACCCTCGTCGCTCCGACCGGCCGCGCCGCGAAACGCCTCTCGGAGCTGACCGGCCACCCCGCCGCGACCGTCCACCGGCTGCTGCAGCTGCGTCCGGGAGGGGAGGCCTCCTACGACCGGGACAACCCTCTCGACGTCGACCTCCTCGTCGTCGACGAGGCCTCCATGCTCGACCTGATCCTGGCCAACAAACTCGTCAAGGCCGTCCCGCCCGGCGCGCACCTGCTCCTGGTCGGCGACGTCGACCAACTCCCCTCCGTCGGCGCCGGAGAAGTCCTGCGCGACCTGCTCGCCGCCCCCACTGTTCCGCGGGTACGGCTGACGCAGATCTTCCGCCAGGCCGCCCAGTCCGGCGTCGTCACCAACGCCCACCGCATCAACGCCGGCCGCCCACCCCTCCTCGAGGGCATGGCGGACTTCTTCCTGTTCGCCTGCGACGACACCGACGCCACCGCCGCGCTCACGGTCGACGTCGCCTGCACCCGCATCCCCGCCAAGTTCGGCCTCGACCCGCGCCGGGACGTGCAGGTCCTCACCCCCATGCACCGCGGCCCCGCCGGCGCCGCCGCCCTGAACACGCTGCTGCAGCAGCGCCTCACCCCGCACCGCGAAGGCCAGCCAGAGCGGCGGATGGGCGGGCGGGTGTTCCGGATCGGCGACAAGGTCACCCAGATCCGCAACAACTACGACAAAGGCCAAGCCGGCGTTTTCAACGGCACCCTCGGCATCGTCACCCACCTCTCCACCGAAGAGCAGACCCTGGCCGTGCGTACCGACGAGGACGAGAGCATCGACTACGACTTCGACGAACTCGACGAACTCACCCACGCCTACGCCATGACCATCCACCGCTCCCAGGGCTCCGAATACCCGGCAGTGGTCATCCCGCTGACCACCAGTGCGTGGATGATGCTGCAACGCAACCTGCTCTACACCGCCGTCACCCGCGCCAAGAAACTCGTCGTCCTCGTCGGCTCCCACCGGGCCCTCGCCGCCGCCATCCGCACCGTCAGTGCCGGCCGCCGCCACACCGCCCTCGACCACCGACTCACCCGCATGTGACACGGCCGTTGACATCGGTGCCGATGGGGTACCGCTTGGGTCGGCAACTCGTACGCCACGTCCCGGCGCTGATGGGTTGCGTACGGTCGAGGACGTGAACGTGCTGCTACGCGGCGGACCGGGGGACGGCCAGGTCGTGTCCGGCGGCGGGGAGACCGCCGTCTGGCAGGCCTGCCTTTACGAGATCACGCCCGAGTACGGCCGCCGGCACGGACGCGACCTGCGCGTGTACCGGCACCGCCCCGACTGCTGCGAGCCGTACGGCCGAGGCGCCGAGGACCGCTGCGAGTGACCTGCCCGTCCGGATGCGCGCAGCAGCGCGCCCACCCACCCCGGGCCTATAGAACATGCCTACGATCGCCTCGTGGAGGAGGCGGCCCGGCGGTGGTGGATCGGGTGCGACTGGGCACATTGTTAGCCGTTGGACAGCGCAGTTGGCCGCATGATCGATTGTGGTGGGTCCGTCCGACTGGCAGGCGCCGTTGATCGAGTAGTCGGAATTCCCCTCATCAACGCCGTCAGGATGACGCTCTGTCACTGGCCGGGACCTGTGCCGCCCGCGCCGAGCATCCGCATCTGCCGAGATAAGGGCATCACCTGTCGCCGGTCTTGGCCCTTTGACTTCGGCCGTTGTCAGCTGTGTGCGCGGAGCTTACCCAGCTCGTCTTCGAGGTGAGCGAGGACGGCTGCCGGGTCTGGTGCCCGGGTCAGGGACCGGCCGATGACGATGTGCGTTGCGCCCGCGCGGATCGCGGCCGTGGGATGCGCCGGTCGGGCGTGCTCGCTTGTGGTCCCGTTTATCCCGGCCTGCAAGGTCACTCCTGGAGTGACGATCAGCATGTCCGGGCCGAGTTCCGCGCGCAGCGACGCCGCGTCCTGCGGTGAGGCGACCACTCCGTGGCAACCGGCGCGCTGTGCCAGTCGGGCCAGGCGGGTTACCTGCTCCTCGATCGTGGCGCTCAACCCGATGGCGGCGAGGTCGGTGTCGGCGAGGCTGGTGACGACGGTCAGCGCGATGACGTGCAGTTGCGGGAAGTCGGCGGCTGCGCGTACCGCGGCCTCCATGATTGTGGAGCCTCCCATGGCATGCACGGTCACCATGGTCGCGCCGAGCCGGCCGGCTGCGCGGACGGCACCCGCAACAGAGGTGGGGATCTCGAAAAGCTTGAGATCCAGGAAGACATCCTTGCCCTCACCGACCAGCCGGGCCACAAAGGCCGGGCCGGCGACGGTCAGCAGTTCCAGGCCCACCTTGTATGACTGGCCGGCGTCACCCAGGCGGTCAACGATCGCCTGGGCGTCGTCAACGGTATCGAAGTCGAGCGCGACGATGATGCGGCGTGCCGTGTTCACCCGCTGATCCTGCCGGTCCGGCAGTGCAGCTGTTACGCCGGCAAGGAGGACTCCAGGTCGCGACGGGTGAGGGCGGCGCGTAGCCACAGCGCTTCGGCCGCGAGATTCTCCCGTCCACCCTGCTCGCGATCGATGGCGCAGACCACCGAGTCAACCTTGGCGCCATTGGCCCTCAGCTGCCGGCACGACGCCAGTAACGCCCCGCCGGTGGTCACCACGTCCTCGATCACCACGACCCGCCGGCCGTCCACGGGGCCGCCCTCGGCCGTCTTGCCCGTGCCGTACTCCTTGGCCTGCTTTCGAACGAAGACGGTCGGCAGCCCGGTCAGCTGCGACATCACCGTCGCGATCGGTATGCCGCCCATCTCCATCCCAGCCAGCACGTCGCACTCCGGCAGCAAGGCGACCATCGCCTCGGCCACCTCGCGCAACAGGCCGGGCTGCGCCTCGAACAGGTACTTGTCGAAGTATTCGTCGCTCACCTGCCCTGAGCGCAGGCGGAACGACCCGGTCAAATGGCACGCTTCGTAGACGCGACGCGCGAGCGGGGAAGTCACGCATCCAGCCTCGCATCCCGCCTTGGGGAGCAACCAGCCGCCCATGACCCTGCCCGGTGTGGCCGCCCGAACTTACTCTCATAGCCGCGATCAGCTCATCTTCCAGGGCTCCGTGCGCTAGACGGGCGGTCAAGCACGGGCACGACGGCGAATGGTGGGCGGCGAAGTCGGAGACCGCTGCCATACTCCCGCGTCATGAGTGTTGACGAGTTCTGGAACGTAGTGGCGAAGGCACGGGAGTCTGCGGCCGACCCCTCCGACGCCGAGGACGTCGCCGAGCAGACACTGCGGCTGCTGACTGCCCTGCCGGCCGACAGGATCGCGGAACTGGCGCAGCCGCTGTGGGATCTGCGTGCGCAGTCGTACAGGTGGGACCTGTGGCAGGCGGCCTATCTAATCAACGGCGGTTGCTCCGACGACGGCTTCGAGTACTTCCGTGGCTGGCTGCTCACACAGGGGCGTGAGACGTTCGAACGCGCTGTGGCAGACCCGGATACGCTCGCCGACCTGCCGGGGGTCCAACGCGTTGCGATCGACGGCGGGTTCGATCTCGAATGCGAATCCATGTATGGCGTCGTATGGGACGCATACGCGGTCGTAACAGGGAGCATGGAGCTACCCAGTGCGGTCACTGGCAGATACCCGGAGCTCGGCCAGGGCTGGGACTTCGAGGACGACGGCGAGGTCCGTCGGCGTCTGCCGAGGCTCGCCGCGCTCTTCATGGATTAGTCGCGTCAAGCGGATCTGCCACGGAGCGCCGTCATGCCGAGGAGCGGATGGGGCAAGTTCAGTCCCCGCCTCCGGGGTGAACCTATTCGTGCGGCCAGGAGCCCGTGACGCAACTGAGTGTTCGGGAACCCGTCACGGCGCAAACGGGTCCCAGTGGGTGGCATAGCGGAGGAGGGACAGCGCCAGGTCGGGGTGGGCGGCGGCCCATTGCGTGTCGAAGAGGAACAGTTGTTCGTGGCCGAAGAAGTCGTCGATGTAGCGGGCGGCCTGGGCGAGGTGCTCATCCACCGCGACGCGGGCCTCCGGTGGTGGCTGCGGCAGCTTCCATTGCAGGATCTGCTCGTGGCTGGGTGCGGTCCACTTTCCGAAAATCGACAAGTCGTATGGTTCGAGGCAGACGTAACGGTCCAAGGCGGGGCCGATGCCATCGTCGCCGGGTCCGACGAAGGAGCGCAGCAGGTCGGCGTCGAAGCGTTCCCGGGACACGGGATCGGCGATACCGCGTAGGTGGTCGGCAAGTCCGGGCAGGTTGACGCCGGGGAAGATGGTCGTTTCCCGCTGGTCCAGGTTCGTGCCGTTGTGGTCGGTGTGCTGCCAGGTGATGCGGACCGCGTAGACGGAATCCGGACCGGGCCCAGGTGGGCCGACGACGCGGAGCGCCACGTCAGGGGCGAAGGTCGCGCCGGGCGCGGCGGCGCCGGACGGCAGCGGCCAAGTGTCGTTTACGAGGTACGCGAGCCGGTCGGGGTGGGCGACGATCGCCTCGTCCTCGAAAAAGAAGTAGGCCAGGTCCACCTCGTCGTCGTTGGTACGCACCCGCAGCCCCCGCTCGTCGAGGCGTATCGGGTCGTCAGATTCGACCCAGAGGTGCTCGTCCAGGAGTTCGCGCAGCTCGACGAGGGTCTGTGGGCAGGGGAGGCGGTGCTCCTCGATCGCCTCGAAGATCGAGTCGAAACCGTAGGCGCCGCCGCCGATCTCAGCGTCGAGAAGCGCTTCCGGGTCCTCGTGGTGCCAGGCGCGCTGGAACCAGCCGAGTACCGTCGTTTCCGGCAAGTGGAAGACCAACTTGCTGAACGGAGAATCCACGCGCGACCGCTCCACGAAATACACGTGAGGAGCTTAGGTGTGCGAGTGGAGATCGCATACGCCCTGATGCACAGCCCGTTGGAGGGAAACGGGCGCGCTCGGCGGACGTGACTCGGCCGACCGCAGCCCATGGTGTTCAGTGCCCCTGAAGCCGGAATCACGCGGGCGGCCTTCGATCGGGATGTCCGGATCTGCCGCATTCGCCGCGCTGGTCGACGGCGCGTGGGGACGACGCCTGGCCGTAAGCGGGAGCTGAGTTGTCATCGACGAGGCGTCGGCAGGACCGAGACCTCCGGCAGGTAGGCGTCGTCGCGCATGTCGAGAAGGGTCAGCACCACCGACGCCAACGTGGCGGGCTGGATGCAGTCGGCTGCGTGGTAGGGGCGTCCAAACCGCGCGCGGACCTTCGCCAGCAGGTCGGTCGCCGTGCCACCCGGGTAGATGGTCGTCACCCGCAGCCCGTAGGGGGCTTCCTCCGCCCGCAAGGAGTCGGCCAGCTCGCGCAGCGCGGTCTTGCTCGCCGCATAGGCCGACCATCGGGGTACGGCATGCAGCCCCGGTGCCGCATTGATGAACACGACGTGGCCAGCCGCCCGGCGCAGGGCCGGAAGCAACATGCGGGTGATCTCCGCGGCGGCCACGACATTGACGGTCAAGGTCTCCAGCCACATCGAGTGCGGCGTCTCTTCGACGCTGGCTACCTCGGCAACTCCGGCACAGTGCACGAGTGCGTCCAGGCGATCCAGTGCCGGCAGCGACGCCGCAAGGCCGCCAGGGCTTCGCAGATCAAGCGGGCCCGGGATGCTCCCCGGCATCTCCGCACATTGCCGGTCGAGCTGGCCAGTGTCGCGGCCTGCGGCCATGACCCGGTAGCTTCGGTCGGCAGCAGCCCGAGCCACGGCAGCGCCGATACCACCAGTTGCACCCGTGATCAGCATGCTCCTCGTCACTGGCCGATCTTGCCACGAGGTCCCGCCGGCCTACGCACGCACATACCGGTGCGCGGCGCACTGTCATGCCGCGATCCGCGCGCTACCCACCGTCACGCCGCGCTGGCCCGGTTGCCGTCCGGAGGTGCCGATGTGAGTCCGTAGTCTCCCGGCCGGGCTCGCGTCGAGACGGTCATGGCGTGGGAGTTCCGTCGGTACGGTTCGCCCACGCGTTCCACTCCTCCACCGTGGTGATCTGCACGCCCTCGGGCAGCAGGAATGGCCTGGCTGTCGTGGCGGCCACCGTGAATGGCTTGAAGTCGTGATCCGTCAGCATGTGGTAGATGAACTCCGACATGCTCATGTCGTATCGGTGCCACGGTTCGGCGCCGTCCGTGCGGGCGACCACCGGCCACGCCGCCGGATCAGTCTCCGCGTCCGCGAGCCAGTAATACTCACCCTCGGTTTGATCGCGACCCCAGCCGAGCAGACCCGGCCGCCCGGGACCGCCGTACAGGTCATACGGCGCGTAGAGACCTGCATATTCCGGATGGAATACACGGTCCCAGCGCCAGGAGTAGAACAGGCCCTCCGTCGCCGCGTCACTGCGCGGCTGCAGGAGCCACAGGAATCCAGAGTAGTAACCGCCGCCGAGCAGCGACCACAGCTCGCGGTAGTCGGGCGGCAGTGTCGTACCCAGCTCGGCCTCGACCGGCTTCCAGTCGATGTCACGCGGCTCCGGCCGCGCGCCGGTCGCCTCGATGATCCGCTGTGTCCATGACATGATCGTCATCCTGCCAAAAACGTTGGGAACCGTCGCACGTGTCTGCTCTTGCCGCTGACAGCGCGGGTGGCCGCCTGGCTCGCCATCTGTGTTCCGTGCCGCATGTGATGATCGGTTCGTGAGCCTTCGTGAGTGGCGGCGCCTGACGCATATCGAGCGGGCTTTCTTCATCAACTCGTTCGAGATGGACCTCCTGCCCGGCGTGTTCGGTGACCTGGACCCCGCCCAGCCGGAGCCGTCGTTGTCCGAGCTGGCCTCCGTCCTGCTGAACTTGGTGGACTGCGGCTGGATGGAAATGCGCCGCTACGTGCGGCGGGTTGCCAATGACGGCCGGGAGGGCTTGGCGCACGGCGATCCTGTGCCGAGGGACCAGCTGCCGGTGCTGCTGGCAGACCCCGTCAGTTGGGAGTACCCGGATGATCCGAGTTGGATTGGTGCGCTGACGCTGGTGGAGACCGAAGCCGGCAGGACGATCAGCCGGATGTCCGCCGACGAGATTGCCACACGCGACAACGTATAGGCGAGCGGCTCGGAGTCCTGTAACGGCATCCGCATCTGCGGCGATCACGGCGCAACCGGCACCGGGCGCCCGTGACCGTTCGTAGCCGAGCACTACTGGCGGCCGTCCTGCTTTGCCCGGATACCGTTGGCGACGTGACGGGAGACGCAAGCGACTACAGCGGCGTGAAACTCACGGTCTTGGAGTTCGACGACGCCGTACGCAAGAGGCCCGGCATGTACTTCGGGGCAGCTCGGGAAGATCCTGGATTGGCAACCCAGGTGCTGTGCACCGTCCTGCGGCACGCACTCCATCCAGCAGCCAAGGTCGCTCCGGACCACACGCCACACGTCATCGCGGAGATCTCCGCTGATCTCGCCTTCTCGGCGACCGACGACCAGGCGGACGCCCTGAGCGACCAAGGCACACCCTGGAACGGCTACTACGGCTCGCTGCTCACCAACAATCGCTGGGCACATGCCGCAGCGGCAGTCCTGAGTTCGCAGACCACTGTCGAAATCTGGCGAAACGGACGAGGCTTTCGACAGCAACTCAACGGTCTACGGCCCGTCGAGCCGCCTGCGGAGTTCTCCGCTCCCGCCGGGAGCGGCACACGCGTGACCTACATCCTCGACACCGGCTACTTCGACTCGGCCGCCGCCATCACGACCGACCTCGCCCACCTCGACGTGCACAGCCTGTACTGCACCTACCCTGCGGCACCGGGCAACGTCATCATCCGAGATCTCAGAGACCCACACCGCCTGGCCGAATACCGGTGCGACTAACCACCGAGACATCCGGATCTGCCGCGATCCGCGCGGCACGCAGCGTGACGGCTGGAGCTGCCGCTCGCCATCCGGAACTGCCGATGAGAGTGCGTTTTAGGCACGTCCAAGGCATGCATGATTCCAGAATTGATGCGCACGCTGGTCATCTGTAGGAGCGCGCCCATCGTTAGGCCCAATCCGCCGGCGCCTCGACTAGTTTGCAGCGGAGCGCGTCGCGGATGAGCGAGGCGTCCTCGCTGAACGGGCTGCTGAGTTTCCAGTATTCGTGGCTGAGCGCGTCATCTGGTTCGAGGCGGCCGATCAGGTCGGCGATCTCGTCGAGCTCGAAGTAGGTGGCGGCTGCGGCGAACGCGGCGATCTGCTCAGTGGTGCAGCTGTTCAGCGGCCAGGCGGCGCCGTTGGCCATCGCGCCGTTGTGGAACCACATCAGGTAGGACAGATGCACCAGGCCGACGGGGCCCTCCGGCACCGCCCACGGTTCGATGTCGAGGGCACGGTCGATGATCGCCTCGACGCGGTCGCGGTCAAGGTATTCGCCGGCGCCCGAGCGCCAGTCCAGGGAGTGCACCCAACGGTAGTCCGCGCCAGGCCTGCGCAGGATCTCCAGGCCACGGGCGCGGGGCAGGACGTTCGTGCCGGACTCGACCAGGTGAAGATTCCGGCCACGGATGCGCCGCTCGACCCGACAGCGGTCGGGTTCGCTAACCCACACCATCACGCCGTCGTGCTCAAAGACCGGCTTGGTCTCCGGATCGACCGCGACATAGACCGCCTCAAGATCGGCGGTATCGATGACACGCTGCCGTTCACGAGCCTTGTACAACCGCAGTCTGATCACGCCTCATAGTGCGCAGGCAGGTCCACCGAGGCGATCCTGTGCCGCGCTGCGATCGGGTGAACGGCCCTTGAAGCAACACGGCCACCCCACGTCGTTGGCCACGCTCATAGCCGATGAGAGTGCGCGCGGGCGGACGGAGTGCCTTCAACCCCGATTGTCATTGCGAGACGTGTTAGAGACCGGTGGCGGTAGCCCGTAGATGCCGGGTGCTGTCACGGTGTCGTCGTCGATCGCGCTCGGGTCGATGCTCCAGCGACCGGCCATCGCCATCACGTCGGATTCGGACGGCGTCGTTTCGTACCAGGCTGTCCACTCATCGTCCGACCAGTGTTCCCACCCGGGCTCCGTACCGCGAATGCCGATGCCCAATTCGATCTCGTCGGCTGTCGGATCACCGACGAACAGCGGCACCTCGCCTCGCTCGCCGATGAAGCAGTAGGCGCGCGGCAGCTCACCATCCACGGCCCGGGCCCAAACGTGATAGTCCGGAACCCGTTCATTGGCGAAGAACTGCACCTCGCCCAGATGCCGACTCAGCACCCTGAGCCAGTCGGGGAAGGGCGGCGCGCGCCGCGACGTGCAGGTCCTCACCCCCATGCACCGCGGACCCGCCGGTGCCGGTGCCCTCAACGGGTTACTGCAACAGCGGCTCACCCGGGTCGGGAGGGGCAACCGGAGCGCCGGATGGGCGGGCGGGTGTTCCGGATCGGCGACAAGGTCACCCAGATCCGCAACAACTACGACAAAGGCCAAGCCTGAGTGTTCAACGGCACCGTCGGCGTCGTCACCGCCCTGTCCGCCGAGGAGCAGTCCCTGACTGTGCGCACGGACGAGGACGAGTTCATAGACTACGACTTCGACGAACTCGATGAACTCGCCCACGCCTAAGCCATGCCCATCCACCGCTCACAGGGCTCCGAGTACCCCGCCGTGGTGGATCCCTCTGACCACCAGCGCCTGGATCATGCTGCAGCGCAACCTGCTTTACACCGCCGTCACCCGCGCAAAACAACTCGTCGTCCTCGTCGGCTCCCGCCGCGCCCTCGCCGCCGCCGTCCGCACCGTCGGCGCCGGACGCCGCCACACCGCCCTCGACCACCGGCTCACCTGACAGGAGCTATGTACAGTCCCGGCCACGCTGGTGCTGTCCTCGCTGGTTCGCGAGGAGCCGGTTACGGGAGTCGGGCGACGGCTCCGTAGACCGACACGTCCGCTGAGGCGGGGCGTGGCCCTTCTTCGGCCTCCGTGCGCCACTCATTGACCGCGACGACGCCGGGCTCCACGACGTCAAGGCCCTGGAAGAGGGCGCCGAACTCGGTCCTGTCCCGCGGCCAGATGTCGGTCTGTCCGGTGGCGAGCATTCGGTCGTAGACGGCCGCCACGGGCTCCGGCAGGAAGTCTTTCGTGGCGTTGCTGGCGACCAGGTAGCTTCCGGACGGGAGCGCGTCGAGCAGGCGCGCGACGACCGGCGCCGCAGCGCCGTGACCGGGGATGAAGTGCAGCACCGCGACGAGCATCAACCCGACCGGCCGGGACAGGTCCAGGGTGGCGAGCAGGTCCGGGTGGGTGAGGATCTTCTCGGGCTCGCGCAGATCCGATTCGATGTAGGCGGTCCGGCCCTCGGGGGCGCTCGTCAGCAGTGCACGGGCATGGACCATGACCATGGGGTCGTTGTCGACGTAGACGACTCGCGTCTCCGGCGCGATCGCCTGGGCGATCTCGTGGGTGTTGCTGGCGGTCGGCAGGCCCGTGCCGATGTCGAGGAACTGCCGGATGCCCGCCTCGCTGGCCAGGAACGTGGTCGCCCGTCGCAGGAAACGCCGATTCTCGCGCGCGGCGATAGGCGCGCTGGGCCAAGCCGCCGCGATCCGGTCAGCGGACTCCCGGTCGGCTGCGAAGTTGTCCTTTCCGCCGAGCCAGTAGTTGTACCGGCGGGCCGGATGCGCCACCGTCGTGTCGACCCGGTCTCGCAGCTCGTCAGCTCCTGCTTCCAGCCGGTCCACGGGCACTCCCATACCTACTCTTCAGGCTGCTGACAGTCAGCCACCGGGCGACGGCCGCTGCGTTACCGCGCTCAGGGTAGTACCAGAACGCCGCTCCGCCTACCCACACCTCTTGCCCTGACGACGGAAGCGCCTTGCAGGCGCGCACTCGTACGACCTAATAGGAGAGGTCGGCGGGTACCGGTGGCAATTGCCCGCATCGAGCGCCCCTATGCCCTACTCGTACGTCCGAATCGGTCGTTTTTCCTGTGCGCTCGTTCCTTCAGTCGGTCCGTTTTCTCCATGCACCTTAGGTGTAGTTTGCGTGAAACCACCGTTACGAGGAGTGATCCATGCCGGAGGACACCTGGCTTACCGCCCGTCTCATTCCCACGTCTGGGATTAACGGCGCTGAAGAGCAGGAGCGGCGCGCGACGTCGGCACTGCTGGCGGTCATGACCGCCGTGCGAGAGTTCGGTCGAGCCCTCACCCAGCCGCTGGGCGCGCCAGCCGGTGCCGTGCAGACGTTTATCGAGGTGCCCTTCAAGCACGGCGACAAGCAGTGCTTTCCCGACGGCCTCATCCGGGTCACCCGCGGGCAGCGCCAGTGGACCGCGCTCGTAGAGGTCAAGACAGGCAGCAATCAGCTGCAGTCAGAGCAGCTCGAGCGCTACCTGGATGTGGCTAGAGACGAGGGCTTCGATGCGTTGATCACGGTCTCCAACGAGATACCGCCCGTCGCGGGCCAGCATCCGACGTCGGTCGACAGACGCAAGCTCAGGAAGGTAACACTTCACCACCTACCGTGGAGCGAGATCCTCACGGCAGCCGTCATGCAGAAGGAATACCGCGGCGTCGCGGACCCTGACCAAGCGTGGGTTCTTGGCGAGTTGATCCGGTACCTGGAACATCCTCGGTCCGGGGCTATGGAGTTCAACGACATGGGCCCGGCGTGGGTGCCGGTGCGGGAGGCGGTCAGCGCGGGCACGCTGCGTCCCACCGACTCCGTTGTCACCGAGATCGCCGGGCGGTTCGACGCCCTGGTGCGCTATGCCGGCCTTAAGTTGGGGCGGCGACTGGGCACGGAGGTCACGCCTGCCCTTACCCGCCGAGAACTGGCCGATCCCGCCAGCCGAACCCAGATGCTGGTCACGCAGTTGGCGTCCACCGGCCTCATGACCGCAGGGCTGAAGATCCCGGGCGCCATCGGCTCGCTCTACATCACGGCCGATCTACGTGCCGCCAAGATCGTCTGTCACGTTGATGTGGATGCGCCCCGCGCGGGCAGACCCGCGACCCGGGTCAATTGGCTGATACGCCAGCTTAAAGATGCCCCGGACAACGTGCGGATCGAGGCGTTCACGATGCATGGCCGAGGGCCAGGAAACGTTGAACTTCTCCGAGTGGTCCGGAGTGACCCGACGACCTTGATCAGCGACCCCACGAAGGAACTGCGGTCCTTCCGCATCGCGCAAGTCTCTGCGGCGGGCTCGAAGCGCGGTACCGGCCGAGGGGCATTCATCGACTCGCTCCTCAGAGCCGTCGACGACTTCTACGAGCAGGTCATTCAGAACCTCAAACCCTGGATGCCAGCGCCCCCGCGGCTCAGATCCTCCGACGAGCCCCAACCCGTCGAACCAGTAGCCCCGAGCCTCGTGTCCACGGCGATCTCCTCCCAAGATGGCCCACAGCCGGATGAAACCTCGCGGAAGGCATCCGACGATGCACACCAGCAAGCGATAACCACCGAGCAACTCCCCGACCAGCCAGCCAAGTCGGCCGAAAAGACCGCGCCCGCCGCCACCTAACAATGTCCCGCTGCTCGATCAACGCGATGCCGCAGCGCAGGCGCTCGTCGCACTCCCGGGCCAACCAGTGTCTCGCGCCGACGGCGAGCAGCTCGCCGGTGGTGATCCGGCGGACACCGTCAGGTCGCAGCGAGTAGACCCCGCCAGTCGCGCCGACGAGCGGATCTGCGGCACCGTCCGGCTCGGCGTGGCCATGTGTGTGCCCGGGGGGACCGCGAGGGCCACGCCGGTGTGCCGGCCGTCGAACCGGACCAGGAGCATCCCCCCGCGCGCGTCCTCACCGGTGGACCCACACCGACGTGGGGTCCGGACCGGGCAGCATCGGTCCACTCCGGTCGAAGCCGTTGGTCGTCTCAGCCGCCGGTCCGCCGTCCGGCACCACGTAGCCGGGCACCGCGTCGAGCGGCCGGACGACCACCCGGTCCGGGACGACCAGGAAACTGACCGGGCCGGTGCTTCACAGCGCTGGTACGGCAGTGGTGGTCACCCGGCCACGGGCGAATTCGATCCGGACCATCGCACGCGGCCCCCGGCCGTACAACTGCCAACCGGCCTTGATCCCAAGCGGTGGGCGGCCGACCTCCCTGACCACCGGCGCGGTCGAAGTGGGGTTGGCCGCGCCCGGCGACACGGCCGCTGTGGTCGCGGACGCCGACCGCGGCGCCGGCGGCCGGTCCGGATGGGTGTCGGAGCCGGTAGCCGCGTACACACCCAGCCCGACGCCGGCGACCAGCACCAGCGGCAGCCACATCAGCCAGGGGCGCCGCCGGCCGTCGTCGCGGGCCGCACCGCCGATTCGATGATGTCGCCCCGGTGGTCGTCGGCCGTCACCCTGTCAGCATCCACGCGGCGTCGCCTGTCCGGCAGCCCCGACCGGCTGTACAGCGAGCTCAGACACAGCGAACTCAGATACCGTAGTGCCGATTATGCTGTAAGCGGGGCGGTGTAGGCGTGGACGAAGAAGGTTTCCGCCTTCGCCCAATGCAAGCGATCAGCGAGCGCTACGTCACCCTCTCGCCGATGACGACGTGCACATGCACCTTGCCGTTGCTGATCTCGCCGGTGCCGCTCAGTTCGAACAGCTCGCCGTAATCGGTGATGATGCCGGACCTTGCGTCGGTAGCGGCCATGTTGCTGATCGCGCAGCAGTTGACGGCACCGATGAGGGAAACAATGGCACTATTGGTAATGTCCGCTTCAGCGGCGCGGCGATTTAGCGTCTCGATCACCTCTTCGCCAGGCTTGACGGCGAGGAGCTTCAATCGGACCCCTGGATTATCAGAGTGTTAGTGCCTGTCGGAACGGCGGCTCAAGTACAAAAAATCCTACGCGTCAATACGTCGTTCATACACCGCGCGGTGTTTCCCTGGTCCCTTGTAGTCATAGGTGACGGACACGCCCTGCTCAAGGGCGTCTCCAGGAACGTTGGTGAAGCCCAGAGCGAGCCACGCTCGGTGCGCGGCCTGGTTATCGGGTTCAGAGGTGAGGAAGAGGCGCCGGCACCCCCAGCGTGAGCCCTGCCCGTGAACCTCCTCTACGAGCGCCCGCGTGATCCCCTTGCAGCGGTGGCTAGGGTGCGCCATCACGTCCTGGAGGTAGATCTCTGCCGGGTCGACCTGGCTCCGAAAGGCGATCACGCAGCCGACGACCTCGCCTTCGACGATAGCGAGTGGGCAGGTGCTGGCGAAGAGCTTTGCGTACAGCCAGTAGTCCGACGAACTCCGCAGCCTGATGTACGGCTCTCCCAGCACCAGCAGTTTCTCGAGGTCGGGGATGCGGTCGACCGTGAGCGGGGTGATGATCATGCGCGGTTTCCTTCGGTGAGTTCGATTGATGCGGCGAGGTCCCGCGCGGCGACGGCGGGGTCCAGGGAATCGGTGACTCCGCGACCGACGACGAGGATGTCCCACGAGCGTCGTCGGCTGGCTTCGACGTCGGTGGGTTCGAAGCCGCCGGAGACCGCGACCGGCAATTTGGTCCACGACCTGAGGAGTTGTGCCTGGTCGAGGGGGTGGAAGCCAGCTACGCCCAGGTCGATGTTTGTGGTGATGGCGAAGCCGTCGACTCCTGCGCGTTCCATGTCCTGGACCCAGCCTTGGATCAGCCGGCCCTCGGGTACGTCAATGATGATGGGGACGCCCAGGCGTTTGCTTGCTTCGGCGGCTGCTGACACGCTGGCGATGCTGGCGGGTCCGATGAGCAGTACGACGTCGGCTCCGGCCTCGGTCGCGAGGACCACCTGGTCGCGTCCCCAGTCTGCGGACATCATCTCGGCGACGATCCACGCACCAGGGGCACGCTGCTTAATGGCGCTGATGGCCTGGACGCCGACGCTCTTGATGAGCGGATCGCCTATCTCGATGAATTGCACTCCAGCGCTGGCGGCGGCCTGCGCGACGGTGATGGCGTGGTCGATGTCGCGGACATCGAGTGCGACCTGAAGGGCGCGTCCGTCTCGGAGGCGCCGGAAGGCTTCCTTGCTGATACCTGCGGCTGCGCTCGTGGCTGTGCCGTGGTGGTCGAGCAGGTTGGCTTCGGTGCGAACGAGCCAGTCGGCCGAGGCGACGCCCTGGCTGATGAGGGCGGACTGGACGTTCGTGGGTAGCCGCAGGGCACCGGTGCGGATCTCTCGGAGCAGGCCGAACAGGGCACTGCGAGAGGAATCCGCGTCCTGAAGGGGTTTCCTACCGCACTTCAATAGGAGTCGCTGGGCGGCGACTCGGACGTTTCGAGGGCCATTACGCCACGCTCCTTGGCCCCGGATGACAAGGTCGGCGGCCCAGTCTTCGTCTCCAACTCTGAAGGACAGCCCTTGGAGGAGGCGTTCGCGGACATGCCAGTTCCGGTCGTCGAGGAGAGTGGCGAGTAGGTGTTCCAGGCCGGGTGCGGTCGACCGGCCGGCGGCTTCGGCGACGGCGGCGCGAACCTTGTAGTCGCGGTCCGCGGTCAACGACTCCATGATCGGAATCATCGTCTGGTGTGGGATCGCGTGGCCCGCTCGGATCCCTTCGGCGAGGGCGGCGCGGGCTCGCCAGTCGGGGTGGGCCAGGAGTGCCTTCAGCTCCTGCGAAGTGCCGTCGTCGGTGGCGAGGAAGACGTAGAAGTGTCGGGCGAGGAACACCGCGTCTTCTACGGTGTCGAGTTGCGCGAGACGGACGAAGTCTTGGACGGCTGCGATGGGCAGCTGCGTCTCGACGCACGCCACGATGTCGGACCAGACTGCCGGACCGAAGCGGCGCAGCACCCGCAGCATCCAGCGGGGGTACTCCCCGCCCAGTGCTGTAGCGGCTGCGTTGGTGTGCAGGAGGGCTCTGGCAAGCGGTAGGCCATTGTCGTGCAGGCACCGGGAGGCGCACACGCGCAGCACCTCGGCGGTGGCGAAGGCTGGACTCTCGCCGGTGAGTTCGAGCATCAACGGCAGCGTTTCGGTGATGCTGACCGACGGCGACTGAGCGACGGCCGCCAGCAGCTCCGGTGACGTCGCATCCAAGCCCTGCAACAAGAACTCCAGGACGCCTCGCAAGTCGCCCGACAGCCTCGTGCGAGCAGCAAGGTCGTTGAGCAGCTCGATGGTGACGGTCGAACGTCCGTGAGACTCGACGAGCTGGGCGAGCCACCGTGCGAAGAGAAACTCACGAATCACGTCGTGATGGAACGTCAGGCTGCCGGACGGGCCGGACCGAACGAGTCTCGCGATCGGGGACGCGGTGAGGTCACCGACGTTCCCTGGCGGGTTGGCTTTGATCGCAGGAAGCAGCTGGTGCGGCCATGCCGCAGCTAGCTGCTTCCGCGCGAGTGCCGTCAGGTCCGCCGTCGCGCGTTCGACGTCCAGGCTCGCTGCCTTCAAGATTGAGGCGACGCAGAATTCCACGAGCCGGTAGGCGTTGGCTTGCCCGAGCGGCTCGGTTGACTTGGCGGCCCGGATGAGGCTCATGTACAGCGGCAGGCGGGCCAGGTTGCGAATCTTCGGAGGCAGGGCGTCGAACGGAGGTTCATTGGAATGCCGCTGCGCGTTCCACACCTCCCGGGCGGTGGGGGCGTCCCAGCGGTCCAGCCGCAGCGACGGCTCGGTACCCTGCCCCTGGCCCTGACCGGGCATGACCGCTGCCGACAGGACGGGGTAAGGCGCGAGCTCGATCTCCGGCGGTGTGCGCAGTACGAGAAGAAACCTCAGGTTGCCCGAGAGCGCCTGCCGCAGCGTGCCGTCGAGCTGGCGGCAGACCTTGTCCACCACGGCGCGGGACTGCGGGCTGTCGATGACGACGAGCAGCGGCCGGGACAGGTTCCGGCTCTCAACTTCCAGGGTCAGCAGGGGATCCTCGCCGGCCGGCTGGGATCCGTATCGGAGGATCTCCCGCGCCAGGTCGGTGTCCTCGGTCCACGAGTCGGCGGTCAGCAGCTGAACATCCACTCCGGATGCCCGCGACGCCAGGTGGCGGGTAAAGCTGGTCTTGCCGCAGCCCGGAGGCCCGATGATCAGATAGACGCGCGCGGTCGAGGCGAGGAAGTCCGCAACCAGGCACTGGATGTCGGCCGGGGGCATGTACGCGAGATCATCGGGTTGCTGGCCACCGAGCGCGGCGAGGACGGCGGCCGTCCGTTCTTGGGAACGGGTACCGAGATCTTGCCTCGTGGGCCGGCTGCCGTCGGCAGGCCCGGTTGAGGCGCTCGGATCTGCCGTCGCTGACGCCTTGAGGGTCTGGGCGAACCGCTGCTTGACCTCGGTTGGTGATCGTGCCAGATCGACATCGAGCATCTGTTGGGTCTCGTAGCGCATGCGGGTCGCTGAACCCCGCTTCTCCCAGTTGGAGATGGCCGCCGGATTGACGCCCAGGTGCTCGGCGAATCCGCGCACGCTCATGCGTAGAGCCAGGCGTAATGCTTTTGCCTCGCGGCCGGTCCACCGCCGTACCGTCTCCACGGGATTGCCCCCAGGCTATGCACTCAGCGTCATTGTCGCAGTCGGCAGCGTAGTAGACGACGGCGGGCGCAGACGAGCTGAAACTAGGACAACACTAGAACGTCCACGCGTCGTCAGGGGACGGGCCGGACACGCAGGCTGGTCGCACAGACAACCACGGCGATGGATTAGGCGATTCGGACTTCGCCACACCTCCACCGCTGTGGCCAGCCCTCGCGTTTGCGAGCAGCGGTAATGGTGGAGGTGCCCCGTGGCCATGGACGTGCGAAGCGACATCGTGCGCGACCGCGTTCGCCGTGTCGCATCCCGCCGCAGCGGTGAACGGCAGGCGCAGTCCGAACCGCCTGTCTCGAAGGTCTTCACCCTTGAGGGGCTGCTGCTCTGCCGCGGTTGCGGCACGTCGCTGCAGCCCGTGCGGATGCTCGGTCAGCGTGCCTACCGAGGGCCCTGCGGTTGTCGGCTGACCGCCGTGGATGCCGAGGACATCGAACAGCTCGTCCTGGAGACGGTGGCGGCGCCAGCGCCGGGGTTGGTGGCGGACGCGGCACCTGAGGAACTCGGCGGCATTTTCCGCCGCTTGTTCGTCGCCGTGCGGGTCGGCGGCTGCGCCCAGGACATGTCCATCGTCTGGCGCCTCTAGCAGCCGATCTAGCAGGTCCTGGCTATGCGTCTGCCTGCTGAGCCGCTGCCGCCGCTTGGCCAACTCCATCACCGCCGCGAGAGCGCCGGCATCGATGACCGACAGGAAGGAACGAAACACCATGTACACCAGGCAGACAGCGCCTCCACCGGGGATTGGCGTGGCGCAGGTGCCGCCGGACTCGTCGCGGTTCGGGTACCGGCCGGAGCTGCGCCGCTCACTCGGCTTCGCCGACCTGCTCTTCTACGGGCTGGTGTTCATGGTGCCGATTGCGCCGATGGGCATCTTCGGATCCGTGTACGCGGGTGCTGGCGGGATGGTCGCGCTGGCGTACGTCATTGGCATGGTGGCGCTGGTGTTCACCGCGGCCTCGTACGCCCAGATGGTCAGGGCGTTCCCTCTGGCCGGCAGCGTCTACAACTACGCGGGGCGCGGAATCGGCGCACCGGTCGGCATCCTCGCAGGCTGGGCCATCCTGCTGGACTACGTGCTGGTGCCGAGCCTGCTGTACCTGATCGCGGCAGTGGCGATGCACTCCACCGTGCCAGCCGTTCCGGTCTGGGTCTGGCTGGTCGGCTTCGTGCTGCTCAACACGGTGGTCAACTACCGGGGAATCCGGATGACCGCCCTGATCACCCGCGTGATGCTCATCGGCGAAATCATCGTCCTGCTGATCTTCCTCGCCGCAGCGGGTCGTGCTCTCGCGCAGGGCAAGGGACAGGGCTTCTCCTGGACGCCGCTCTACAACCCGGACACCTTCACCTGGGCGCTGGTGTTCGGCGCGGTGTCGATCGCCGTGCTCAGCTTCCTCGGCTTCGACGGCATCTCCATGCTCGCCGAGGAAAACAAGGGCGGCGCGGGACAGATCGGCCGAGCCATGGCCGCAGCGCTGGGCGTGGCCGGACTTCTGTTCATCACCCAGACCTGGATGGCCGCCCTGCTGGTGCCCGACCCCGGCGGCCTGCTTGCAAACGGTGACCCGGACGGGACGGAGTTCTACGACGCCGCGCGGCTCGCCGGTGGACCCTGGCTTGCCACCCTGTGCGCGGTCGCCACCGCCGTCGCCTGGGGCGTGGCGAACTCCCTCGTCGCGCAGGTCGCCACCTCGCGGCTGCTGTACGCCATGGCCCGTGACGGGCAACTGCCGAAGTTCCTCGCCACGGTCTCGGTACGCCACAGCGTGCCCACTTACGCCATCACCCTCACCGCCGTGGTGTCGCTGGCGATCGGCCTCTACATGAACTGGCGCACCGACGGCATCACGCTGCTGTCCAGCCTGATCAACTTCGGCGCGATGACCGCGTTCCTCGTACTGCACCTCGCCGTCGTCTGGCACTACCTGGTCCGCCGCCGCAGCCGCAACTACGTCGCGCACCTGATCCTTCCGGGAATCGGGTTCACGATCCTCGCCTACGTCGTGGTCAACGCCAACGTGGCCGCCCAACGCCTCGGCTTCGTCTGGCTCACCCTCGGCCTGCTGACCCTGGCCGGTCTGTACGCCGCCGGCCGCCGTCCCGAGCTCTCCGGCCTCGCCAGCGGACGGGGGGCGGCATGACCAGCACGGTCACCTACCAGCCGACCGAGAACGAGCTGCGCTACACCTTCGGCGCCCACCCGGCGGTCGCCGAGATCAAGCCCGGCAGCCTGCTGGTCACCAGCGCCGAGGACTGCTTCGGCAGCGCCGTCCGCACCGTCGATGACCTGCCCTCGAAGGTGTGCCAGGCGTTCAACCCCGTCACCGGCCCCTTCCACGTGGCCGGCGCGGAAACCGGCGACACCCTCGTGCTGCATTTCGCGGCCATCACCCCCGCCCGCGACTGGGGCATGTCCGCCACCTTCCCGCACTTCGGGGCACTGACCGGCACCCACACCACGGCGATGCTGCACCCGCCGATCGAGGAGCGGGTGTGGCGCTACACCATCGACACCGCCGCCGACACCGTCACCTACCACGCCCGCCGCTCCGACCATGCGATCGTCATGCCCCTGGAGCCGATGCTCGGCACCGTGGGAGTCGCTCCGGCCGGTGGGGAAGCACGAGCCACGATCGTGCCCGACGCGCACGGCGGCAACCTTGACACCCCGGAGATCCGCCCAGGAGCCACCGTCTACCTGGGCGTCAACGTCCCCGGTGCGCTGTTCGCCATCGGCGACGGCCACGCCCGCCAAGGTCAGGGCGAGGTGTGCGGCGTGGCGGTGGAGACCGCCATGAACGTCACCATCGCCGTCGATCTGATCAAAGGCGTGAGCACACCGTGGCCGCGCATCGAGACCGACCACCGGATCATCTCGATCGGCGCCGCCCGACCCCTCGAGGACGCGTACCGGATTAGCCAGCACGACCTGGTCACCTGGACGGCACAACTGACCGGGCTGGAGCTGCTTGACGCCTACCAGCTCGTCTCACAGGCCGGCCGCGCCGCACCCGGCAACGTCTGCGATCCGCTCTACACCATGCACGCCGCCCTCACCAAAGCCGTCCTGGCGGGCGCGAGCCCTTACGGCGGGGTGCACCAGCGGCTGCGCCGCATCGCCGAGCCGGCCCGGTGACACGCCATGAGCCACACCGTCTTCGACAACCAGCCGGTCCGCCTCCCGCTGCGCGTCGAGCTGTTCGTGCTGGCCCACAACGACAGCGGCGCTCCGCTGGCTCACCTGCCGTCCCTGTCGCTCGCGTTGGCTGGGGCTATCCTCACCAACCTGGTCGCGCCGATCGAGCGGGTACGCGTCGTCGGCGACGTCGCCATCGCCGTCCACCGGCAACCCACCGGCGATCCGGTCGCCGACTGGGCGCTGACGTTCCTGGCACGCCACCACCGTGCGCTGTCCGTCCGTGAGGCCGTGCGGCTGCTCGGCGAGCACGCCTACGACAAGGTCATCGCGGGGCTCATCGCCGGCGGCCTTGTCGAGCAAGTCACCAGACGCCGCATGCTCGGCCGGGCCATCGCCTACCCGCCGACAGACCCGGCGGTCATCCACCGCGTACGTGGACGGCTGCGCTACGGCGTCCTCGGCTACGACGACCCCGACCCGCAGACCGACGCTCTCGCCGGTCTACTACGAGCCCTGCGACTCGAATCCGAGCTGTACCTCGACGGCTTCGACACCGACCTACGCGACCGGCTCCGCCAGATGCTCGCCCGCGCCGGACACCACACACCCGCCACCGAAAAGATCATCTGCGCCGTCGAAGACCTCATCGGCGAGACCGCCGTATCGGTGTACCGATGAGCAGCCACGACACCGCCACAAGCATCGGGCAGCCACTACCGAGGGCGATCACGATCGCCCGAGCCAGCACCAGGGGAACGACCATGGGAACCGAGGCAATGAGCTGGGCGCCCGCCGAGCTTGATTTGAGCCGCCCGAACGCCGCGCGAATGTACGACTACTTTCTCGGCGGCAGCCACAACTTTGCTGCCGACCGTCAAGCCGCCGACGCCGTCCTCGCTGTCGCACCCCACGTCGCTGACGCTGCCCGCGCCAACCGAGCGTTCCTGCGCCGCGCCGTCCAGTACGCGCTGCAGGAGGGCATAAGCCAGTTCATCGACCTCGGCTCAGGCATACCGACCGTCGGCAACGTTCACGACATCGCTCATCTGGTCAACGCCGACGCGCGGGTGCTCTACGTCGACGTCGAGCCGGTAGCCGTGGCACACGCCAGGGCCCTGCTGGGCGGCGATCCGCGAGTCGAGGTCATCCAGGCCGACATTTGCTTTCCGGACTTCATTCTGGACAACCCCACCACCCGGCGGCTGATCGACCTGGCCCACCCGGTGGCCGTCCTGTTCGTCTCGGTCCTTCACTTCATCCCCGGCGACGTCGACGCCATCGTGGAACCCTTCCGCGCCGCAATGAGTTCCGGCAGTGCCCTCGTCATTTCCCACGCGACCTCCGGCACGGCCACCAGCCAGACCGAGGAAGTCCAGCGGCTTTACCAGCGCACCCCCACCCCCCTTCAACTCCGCCACCTCGCCGACGTCCAAGCACTGTTCGGTGACTTCGCCATGGTCGCGCCCCAACCCGCCGCCGGGCGACGTCCGCACGGCGCCGTACTCGTCCCGGTACCTCAATGGCGCCCCGACCCCGGGGATCACCTCGCGGCGGAAGGCCTGCCGGTAAGCCCCTTCCTCGCCAGCTTTCTCGCCGGGGTCGGCATGAAAGGACCAGCTGTCATGATGGAACAGCCAGAGCCAGAGCCAGAACCGGCCGGACAACGGGCATCCCGGCAATCGGGCCGGCGCTGATGTTCATCGGACTCGCCGGGCCAACGGGTGCCGGCAAGACGACGCTCGCACAGCGACTCTCCGAGCGTCTCGGAGCGCGGCTGATGCGCGACCCGTTTGTCGATAACCCCTTTCTCCCGAAGCTCTACACCGCGGGGAAGACCCGCCCCGTGGCCCTGGCTCTCCAGGTCGAATTGACCTTCCTAGCGCTCCGCGTCGCTCAACTTCGCGAGATCGAGGACCTGCTCACCCATGGCACACCCGTCGTGGCGGACTGGTCCATGGCGCAGCAGGTCATCTTCGCCCACACCACCCTGCCGCCCGAGGACGCCAGTCGAGTGAGGAAGACCTGCGCTACCTGGAGTGACGCCGCCGCACGGCCCCACCTTCTCATCGCCCTGACCGCACCGGCGCCGGTCCTGGCCCGCCGGATCGCGCAACGCGGCAGACCCATGGAATCCGTGCTGTCTACCGCCTACCTCGAGCACCTCACCCACGCCTTCGACACACCGCTCGGTGACTACGCCAGCCAAGTCATCCGGCTCGACACCAGCGAGTTCGACGCCTGCAACGACGAAGACGTCAACGCGCTCCTTGCCCGCCTACCAGCCCTGGAGAGGTCATGACCGAAACCGACGTCGCACAGCCACGCACTGCTCACGCGCCTCCCTGTAGCAGGGTCATGATCACGGGCCCAGGTCAGGTGGAGATCGTCCGTGAGCATCTGCCCGCACTCGGCCCCGACGACGTCTATGCCGAATCGGTCGTCTCCGGCATCAGCCACGGCACCGAGATGGCCTGGGTGGCCGGCGACGCCGCCGCGCTACACCGATCCTGGGACCCGCAGCGACGCATCTTCCTCGAAGGCGCCGGACGGGACTTCCCCGTAGCGCCGGGCTACGAGACCATCGCACGGGTCACCGCCGTGGGCGAGGCCGCTGTCGGCAAAATCGGCATCGGCGACCTCGTCACCCTCGACCGCCCGCACGGCACCGCGCACATTGTTCCCGCGGACGCTGCCGTCGCCAGCCGTCTGCCGGCCGGTGTCGACGCCGAACGCGCCGTCTTCTTCATCCTGGCGCGAGTCGCCCTCGGCGGCGTGCACGACGCCGAGGTGCGCCTCGGCGACACCGTCGTCGTGGTCGGGCTCGGCACCGTCGGCCTCCTCGCCGGCCAGCTCGCGCGACTCGCCGGAGCCGCCAAGGTCATCGGAGTGGACCGCTACCCACTGCGCCTGGACACCGCCGACTCCCTCGGCATCACACCCGTGCACGCCGCCACCGACCACGACATCGCCGTGCAGGTCCGCAAGCTCTGCGGCCCGCAGGGCGCGGACGCCGCCATCGAAGCCTCCGGCTCCTACCGCGGCCTGCACGAGGCGATCCGCTGCGTCCGGGTAGGCGGCCGGGTCGCGACCGTCGCCTCCTACCACGGCGACCAGAGCGGCCTACGACTCGGCGAGGAGTACCACCGCAACCGCATCACCCTGGTTTCCTCCATGACCGTCAACGGCTGCCCGCAACGCGCCCACCCCGCCTGGGACCTGCCCAGACTCAGCGCCGCCGCCCGAGAGTTGGTCATCAGTGGGCAGCTGCATGCCGACAGCCTGGTGACCCACCGCTTCCCCTTCAGCGATGCAGCCAAGGCGTACCACCTGATCGCCCAGCGCCCCGAGGAGACCATCAAGGTGGTGCTGACCTATGGCACGTAGCGGCCACGACGTCCTCAACCCTGTTGACGACCGTTACACCCCTGCACCCTGCGGCGAACTGGACGAGATCCGGGCCACGCTAGACGACGGCCGCCTCTCCGGCGGTGCCCCCGTCCTCGCCATCTACGAACACGCGCTCGCCAAGCGCTTCGGCGCCCGCCGCGCCATCGCCCTCAACTCGGGAACCTCTGCCCTGCACGCCGCCCTCATCGCCCTCGGCGTCCGACCCGGCACGGAAGTCCTCGTCCCGGCCACCGCACCCCTGCCGACCGCCATGCCGGTACTCACCTGCGGCGCCACACCCGTCCCCGTCGACACCCTGCCCGAATCCCTCGCCCTCGACCCCGCCGACATCCAGCGCAAGCTCACCGGACGCACCCGCGCCGCCATCACGCTGCCACTGTGGGGCTACCCCAACGACGAGCGAGCCAGCGCAGACCTACTCGTCCAGGCCGGCGTGCCGGTCATCGAGGACGCATGCCAAGCCCACGGCACCCGGGTCGGCAACCAGTTCGCCGGCACCCACGGGGCAGTCGGCTGCTTCTCCACCCACGACCGCAAGCTCCTATCCACCGGCGAGGGCGGCTTCGTCCTCACCGACGACGAGGAACTCGGCGAACGCATCGACTGGTACACCCACCTCGGCCACCTGCGCGGCACCACCCACGGCGTCAATTACAAGCTCGCCGGCCCCTTGGCCGCCATCGGCCTGCGCCGGCTCAAACTGCTCGACGGTCAACTCGACCGACGCCGCCGCAACGCCCAACGCATCCTCGCCGCTCTACCACCAGGCGGCCTGCTACGAGAACTGCCGTACGGGGTCCAGGACAAGCCGAACTACTACAACCTCGTCCTCACGATTAAGGATCGCTTCCCACAGGTCGCCGCCGCGTTCGAAGCCGCCGGGCTCCCACCCGACTCCATCCGCTGGCGCTACCGGCCGCTGTACCACCAGCCCATCTTCCAGCCCTACGCCAACCAGTGCCCCAATGCCGAACACCTCGCCACGAGGACCATTCAACTCCCGGTTCACCCCGGAATGACGGACGCGACCGTAGCGTGGATGGCCGACCGCGTGGCCCAGATCGCCCAGGGAGAAACCCGAGCATGATCCGTCATTTCACCAGCTCAGCCATCGTCTTCAACGACGAAGGCCACGTCCTGCTCGTGCACCACAACAAGATCGACCTGTGGCTGTACCCCGGCGGGCACATCGACCCCAACGAAGACCCGGCCGAAGCGGCACTCCGCGAAGTCCACGAGGAGACCGGAATCGTCGCCGACATCCTAGGACCACAGCCGTTCCGCCACCCGGCCGTTCGCAGCATCCCGAGCCCGTTCGCGATCATTGAGATGGACATCGAAGACCGCAAGGTCGGACCACATCGGCACATCGACTTCGTCTACGTCTGCCAAGCCAGCGGCGGCAACCTGACAGCCCAAGTCGAAGAAGTTGGCGGCGCCAGGTGGGTGCCCGCCAACGACATCGTCACGCTGCGCACCCCTGCTGAATTGCCCGCTCTAATCACCGAAGCTGCCCAGTTGATCCCCCAACCGGCCTGAGAGGGCTGCTGACTGGAAGACGACGCAGGAGGACGCCGGAGACTTGCTTCGCGTCCCCTGCGAATCCAGCTAGTGCTCAGGCTCGGCCGTAGCTTGTTGTCAACTCGGAGGACTTTTCGCCCGCGGATGGTGCTGCAGGAGCGGAACTTGTCAAGGTCGGTGGGACCAGTGGGTGTTACGCCGCTTGGGGTAGTGGTTGATCGGTTGCCGGTTCGGGTGGGTTGATCCAGACGGCGTCGGGCAGGTGCAGCGCTTTCGGTCTGGGCCG